>NZ_JACSGS010000007.1:0-225561 GCF_014334315.1 Aurantimonas sp. DM33-3
CGCCCGCAAGCTCCTCGTCACGCTCAACGTGGCAATCCGAACCGGAGAATATCAGCCGCGCCCAGCCACCCCTTGACGCATACTCACACAGTTGCTCGGGCTTGACCCGAGGACCCATGCCTCAGCGTTGAAATCGCGCGACCGCGAACGGCATTGACCGCAACCACGTCGATCACCGGACGCGCTCCGGACGTTGCTCGCGCGAATAAACGTCGCTACATTAATTCATGTGTAGATCAGCTGCGACCCGGCGAAACGCGCGCGGACACTTCGCGAACGCGGCCTCGATTTCTTCGACGCGGCGCAGGCTTTCGCGGGGCGAACGCTGACGCTCGCCGACGACCGGCGCGACTATGGCGAACCCCGGTTCCAGACCTACGGCACCCTGGGCGGCCGGATCGTGATGATCGTCTGGACGCCGCGCGGCGAGATCCGCCACGTGATTTCGATGAGGCATTGCCATGACCGTGAAGCCCGAAGAGTCCGCAGCCGCCTGGAGCGATCCCGATGATGCGCCGGAATGGTCCGATGCCATGCTGGACCGTGCCGAACTCGCCGACGGCGACCGGGTGATCCGCCCCGCGGCCGGCACCGTCACGCGCGGCCGCGGCCGTCCCCCGTCCCGCGACCCCAAGACCCGGCTGACGCTCAGGCTCGATCCCGAGATCGTCCGGTACTTCCGCGCGACGGGGCCCGGCTGGCAATCCCGGATCAACGCCGCGTTGAAAGAGGTCGTGCGCCGAGACGGCTGAGCCCGCTACAGCGCGGCGAGGCCGCCGTTTTCGCCCAGCCGCTCCAGATGGTGGTCGGCGTCGCCGAAGGCGAGGTCGATCATGGCGAGGCGCTTCATGTGGTGGCCGACCTCGTATTCCATGGTGACGCCGACGCCGCCGTGAAGCTGCACGGCGCTCTCGCGGATGAACTTGGCCGAGCGGCCGATCTGCACCTTGGCGGCGGAGATCGCCTCGCGCCGGGTGGCGGCGTCGGGCTCGGAGGCGTTCATCGTGGCGTAGAGCATCATCGAGCGGGCCTGCTCCAGCGCCATGTACATCTCGGCGCCGCGATGCTGCAACACCTGGAAGCCGCCGATCGGCACGCCGAACTGCTTGCGCTCCTTCAGATAGGCGATGGTCAGTTCGTGCATGCGCTGCATCGACCCGACGGCCTCGGCGCAGAGCGCGGCGATGGTCTCGTCGATCACCCGTTCGACGATCGGCAGCGCGCCCGCCGGATCGCCGAGGACGTTCTCGGCAGGCACAGATACGCGGTCGAAGGTCAGCTCGGCGGCCCGCATGCCGTCCTGCGTCGGGTAGCCCCGGCGCGACAGGCCCGGCGCATCGGCGGGCACCAGGAACAGGCCGAGGCCCGAGCGGTCACCGGCAGCCCCGCCGGTGCGGGCGAGGACCACGAAGCCGTCGGCGCTGTCGCCGTGCAGCACCAGCGACTTCTCGCCGGTCAGCGTGTAGCCGTCCCCGGACGACGTCGCCGCCATGGCCGCTGCGGCCGGGTCGTAGCGCATGCTCCGCTCGGCAAAGGCGAAGGCGAGGCGCGTCGAGCCGTCGGCAAGACCCGGCACCCATGCGGCGCGCTGTGCGGCCGATCCGGCATGGCGGATCGCGCCGCCGGCCATGACCACCGAGGCGAGATAGGGCTCGACCACGAGGCCGCGGCCGAAGGCCTCCATGACGATCATCGTCTCGACCGGGCCGCCGCCGAAACCGCCATCGTCCTCGGCGAAGGGCACCGCCGTCAGGCCGAGCTCGGCGAAGGCGGACCACATGGCCGGGCTGAAGCCGGGCTCCTCGGCGCGGTAGCGCCCGCGCTGCTCGAAGCCGTAGCGGTCCTGGATCAGCCGTTCGACCGAATCGCGGATCATGGTCTGTTCGTCGGAAAGGTCGAAATCCATTGCGTGGCGTCCTGCTGCTGGCGGGGCCGGCGGCGCGATCGCGCGCCTGAGCCGGCGAATGAGGGAAGGCGAAGGGCCGGCGCGGCGGGCGCCGGCGCGATCAGAGGCCGAGGATCGCCTTGGCGATGATGCTCTTCTGGATCTCGTTGGAGCCGCCGTAGATCGACACCTTGCGGTAGTTGAAATAGGCGGGCGCCAGCGAGGCGGCGTAATCCGGTCCGACCGGCGGCTCGTTGCGGCCGTCCTCGCGCTCCGCCTCGTAGGGCAGGGCATAGGGGCCGATCGCCTCCATCAGGAGCTCGGTCGTCGCCTGCTGCAGTTCCGAGCCCTTGATCTTCAGGATCGAAGAGGCGGGATCGGGCTTGCCGTCATGGCCGCGCTTGGCTTCCGCCGAAACGACGCGCAGCTGGGTCATCTCCAGCGCCTTCAGCTCGATCTCGACGGCGGCGACCTTCTCGCGGAACCGGCGGTTCTCCCAGACCGGTGTCTGGCCGGCAAACTCCAGCCGGGCGATCTCCTTCAGGCGGCGGATCCGCTCCTTGGAGCCGCCGACCCGGGCGATGCCGACGCGCTCGTGGCCGAGCAGGAACTTGGCGTAGTCCCAGCCCTTGTTCTCCTCGCCGACGAGGTTCTCGACCGGGACTCGCACGTCGTCGAAGAACACCTCGTTGACCTCATGGCCGCCGTCGATGGTCTGGATCGGCCGCACGGTGACGCCGGGCGTCGTCATGTCGATGAGCAGGAAGGAGATGCCCATCTGCTTCTTCGGCGCGTCGGGATCGGTGCGCACCAGGCAGAAGATCCAGTCGGCATGCTGGCCGAGGGTCGTCCAGGTCTTCTGGCCGTTGACGACGTAATGGTCGCCATCGCGCACGGCGCGGGTCGTCAGGCTGGCGAGGTCGGAGCCGGCGCCCGGCTCGGAGAAGCCCTGGCACCACCAGTCGTCGAGATTGGCGATGCGCGGCAGGTACTTCGCCTTCTGGGCCTCGTTGCCGAAGGTGTAGATCACCGGGGCGACCATGTTGTGGCCGAAGGGCAGCATCTGCGGCGCCGGGGCCTGCTGCATCTCGTCCTGGAAGATGTACTGCTGGATCGGCGACCAGCCGGTGCCGCCATGTTCGACCGGCCAGTGGGGCACCGACCAGCCCTTGGCGTTGAGGATGCGGGTCCAGCGCACCATGCCGTCCTTCGACACGTGGCGGCCGTCGCGCAGCGCCGCCGTCACGTCGGCCGGCACATTCTCGCGGATGAAGCTGCGGACCTCGTTGCGGAACGCGACCTCTTCGTCGGTGAAGCGAAGGTCCATCTGTGTCCATCCTTGTCGGTGAAGGGCGATGCGGGGGCAGGCGGACGCCGCGGGCCTCGTCTCCGGCCCCTCATGGAGCAGAACCGGCCCTGCGATCCGCGCCCCGGATTCCGCATCGTGGAATTCGGTTTTGCAATTGCCGCAAGGTAGAAATCGCCCTAGCCTCTGTCAACGACGACGCGGCGCTCCCGTCCGGGCAGTTTGCCGCCCCCCGCAACCCCGGCTGCCTTCTCCGCAGGGCCCGGCCCGCCAGCTATTCCAGGACAGTTTCATGACGACAATCAATCCCGCCACGACGCTGGACGTCGAGGGAGAGATCGCAGTGCTGACGCTCGACAACCCGCCGGTCAACGCGCTGTCGCACATCCTGCGCGAAGGCGTCGCCGCGGGGCTCGAGGCCGCTGCCGCGGACCCGGCGGTCAAGGCCATCGTCCTGATCTGTGCCGGCCGCACCTTCATCGCCGGGGCCGACATCAAGGAGTTCGGCAAGCCGATCGCGGCGCCCACGCTGCAGGATCTACAGGACCAGATCGAGGCCCTCGACAAGCCGGTGATCGCGGCGCTGCACGGCACGGCGCTCGGCGGCGGGCTGGAGCTGGCGCTGGCCTGCCATTACCGAATCGCCTCGCCCTCGGCCAAGGTCGGCCTGCCCGAGATCAAGCTGGGCATCATCCCCGGTGCCGGCGGCACCCAGCGTCTGCCGCGGCTGGTCGGCCTGCCCCGTGCCCTCGACATGATCCTCACCGGCACGCCGGTCGGCGCGGCGAGCGCGGTGACCCTCGGCATCGTCGACGAACTGGCGGCCGGCGACCTGCGCGCCGAGGCGCTGCGCTTCGCCAACAAGATCCTCGCCGAAGGCCGGCCGCTGCGCCGGATTCGGGACGAAGCGCAGCGTCTCGACGGCGAGGATGTAGAGGCGGCCCTTGCCGGCGCGCGCGAGCGCCATGGCCGCAAGATGCGCGGCTTCGAGAGCTTCGAGAAGGCGATGGAGGCCGTCGCCAATGCCGCCCGCCTGCCCTTCGACGAAGGGCTGGCCCGCGAGCGCGAGATCTTCGTCGAACTCCTGGGCGGCACCCAGTCCAAGGCCCAGCGCTATGTCTTCGGCGCCACCCGGGCCGTCGCCAAGATCGCCGACATTCCCGCCGACACGCCGACGCGACAAATCGACCGCGTCGGCGTCATCGGCGCCGGCACCATGGGCGGTGGCATCGCCATGAATTTCCTGTCGGCGGGTATTCCCGTCACCATCGTCGAGCAGGCCCAGGCGGCCCTCGACCGCGGCACCGGTACCATCGCCAAGAACTACGCCGCCTCGGTCCGGCGGGGCCGCATCCGCGCGGAGGACGCCGAAAAGGCCAACGCCCTCCTGACGCCGTCGCTGGAATTTGGCGATCTGGCCGATTGCGACCTGATCATCGAGGCGGCCTTCGAGGAGATGGCGGTCAAGAAGGAGATCTTCACGCGCCTCGACGCGATCGCCAGGGACGGTGCGATCCTCGCCTCCAACACCTCCTATCTCGACATCGACGAGATCGCGTCGGTGACGAAGCGGCCGGCGGACGTGCTCGGCATGCACTTCTTTTCGCCCGCCAACATCATGAAGCTCCTGGAGGTCGTGCGGGGCCGCGAGACCGCCAAGGACGTCATCGCCACGGCGATGAAGATCGGCCGCGACATCGGCAAGACCGCGGTGCTCGTCGGCGTCTGCCACGGCTTCGTCGGCAACCGCATGCTGTCCGCCCGCCAGCGCGAGGCCAACAAGCTGATCCTGGAAGGCGCGATGCCCTGGGACGTCGACCGGGTGCTGACCGATTTCGGCCTGCCGATGGGGCCGTTCCAGATGGCCGATCTCGCCGGGCTCGATCTCGGCTGGAACCGCGAGACGTCGAAGGGCGAGACCATCCGCGAAAGGCTCTGCGAGGCCGATCGCCGGGGCCAGAAGACCTCGGCCGGGTTCTATGACTATGACGAGAACCGCAAGGGCTCGCCCTCGGCCATGGTCGAGGAGGTCATCCTCACAAAGTCGCGCGAGGAGGGCTTCGAGCGCCGCGCCATCGGCGACGACGAGATCCTCGAACGGCTGGTCTATCCGATGATCAACGAGGGGGCGAAGATCCTCGAGGAGGGGATCGCCCAGCGCGCCTCGGACATCGATGTGGTGTGGATCAACGGCTATGGCTGGCCGGTCTATCGCGGCGGACCGATGTTCACCGCCGACACGATCGGGCCGGACGTGATCCTCGACAAGATGCGCGAATTCGAGGCCCGCTTTGGCGAGGACTTCACCCCGGCGCCGATGCTGGAGCGGATCGTGCGCGAGGGCGGCTCCTTCACCGGCGCCGCCTGAGAACGCGGCGGAGGGCCCGGCGATGCGCAGGCGGGACGCGGACGCAACGGCAGAGCGACCAGCGCTGGAGGACGATCCCGGCATGGTCACCGCGCTGGTGCGCGGCCTCGACGTCCTGCGCTCGTTCCGCCGCGACGACGGCGCGCTCGGCAACCAGGAGATCGCCCGGCGCACTGGCCTGCCCAAGGCGACCGTGTCGCGCCTCACCTACACGCTGAGCCGCCTCGGCTATCTCGTGCATCTGCCCGAATCGGCGAATTACCGGCTGGGGCCGGGCGCGCTCGCCCTCGGCTTCGCGACGCTCGGCTCGCTCGGGGTGCGCGACGTGGCCCGGCCCTTCATGCAGGCGCTGGCCGACGAAACCCAGTGCACGGTCGCCCTGGCGACCCGCGACGGCATGGCGATGCTCTATGTCGAGGCCTGCCGGGGATCGAGCGCCATCCGGGTCGATCTCGACGTCGGCAGCCATCTGAAGCTCGCGACCTCGGCCATCGGGCGGGCCTATCTCGCCGGCCTGCCGGACCGCGATCGCGCCGATCTGATGGCGAAGCTGGCGGCCCGCGAGGGCGAGGCATGGCCGGCGATGGAGGCGGGGATCGCCGCGGCGCTCGAGGATTTCCGCGAGCTGGGCTTCGTCGTCTCGGCCGGCGACTGGAAGCGCGAGGTCAATGCCGTCGGCGTGCCGCTGGCCATCGGTACCGGCGGTCTCGCCTTTGCGCTGAATTGCGGCGGCCCGGCCTTCGTGCTGCCGGCCGAGCGGCTGCGCAGCGACGTCGGGCCGAAGCTGAAACGCACGGCGGAAGCGGTGCGTGGCGCGCTGGGACTGTAGCCGTGCCACGCCGCCGGCCTTCGCGATGCGCATAGGAAAATCGTCGCGCCCGGGACGAAGTCCCTTTTCCTTCCAGCGCGATGGCAATAGGTTTCGCCGCAATCCGCGTCGGTTTTGGGCACCGGACCGGTCGGTCACACTCAATGGGAGACCCCGATCGTGGCAGCACGCATCATCAGCTTCATCGTCGCGCTTTTCGTCCTGCCGGGACTGGCCCTCGCGCATGGCCCGACCCGCCAGAAGGCGAGCGAAACCGTCACGATCGACGCAGCACCGGACAAGGTCTGGGCCAAGATCGCCGAGTTCGGCGACATATCCTGGCATCCGCGCATCGCCATGACCGACGCCCCGAAGGGCAACGAGAAGGGCTCGATCCGCACCCTCGGCTTCACCGACGGCGGCATGATGGAGGAGGAGCTGTCGAAATACGACGCGACCAAGATGAGCTACTCGACCTTCATCGGCCATGTGAATGTCGATCTGCTGCCGGCGACGAACTACTCCTCCACCATCACCGTCAAGCCGGCCAAGGACGGCGCCGGGTCCGAGGTGCAGTGGCGCGCCGCCTTCTATCGCGGCTATCCGAACAACGATCCGCCGGCCGAGCTCAACGACGAAGCCGCCGTGGAAGGGGTCACCGCCTATATCCGCGAGGGTCTCGACAATCTGAAGGCGACCGTCGAATCGGGCTCCTGATGCGGCGCGTCGCGGCGATCGGGGCGAAGGCGGCCTTCGCCGCCGCGCTGCTCTGGTCGCTGCCGGCCGCGGCCGGCGACATGGCCTATGTGACCAGCCAGGAGGCGGGAGAACTCGCCTTCGTCGATCTCGACGCCATGGCGGTGACGAAGACCATCGCCGTGACCGGCAAGCCGGCGGGGATCGCGGTTTCCACCGATGGCCGCCGCGCCTATGTCTCGCGACCCGAGGACAAGGCGATCAGCATCGTCGACACCGCAAGCGGCGAGATGATCGGCGAGATCGCCACCGGCGGCGGGCCGCTCGGCATCGCGGTGCATCCGTCCGGCGCGCCGGTCTATGTCGCCGACTGGTTTTCCCATTCGCTGCTGGTTCTCGATCCCGGGACGCGCAAGGTGGTGGGGTCCTTCGAGACCGGGGAATCGCCATCCGGCGTCGCCGTCAGCGCCGACGGCAAGATGGTCGTCACCGCCGACCGCGATTCCGACCAGGTCTCCTTCATCGATACGGAAACCGGCGCGGCCATCGCCCGCGTTGCGGTCGGCGAGCGGCCCTTCGGCGTCACCATCTCGCCGGATGGCAAGAGGGTCTATGCTGCCAATGTCGGCAGCGACGACGTCAGCATCATCGATGTGGCGACCCATGCGGTGACGTCCACGGTCCCGGTCGGTTCGCACCCCTATGCGGTGGCCGAAAGCCGCGGCAAGGTGTTCGTCACCGACCAGTATGGCAGCACCGTCACCGTCTTCGATGCGGCGACCGGCAAACGTCTGGAGCAACTGGAAACCGGCGAATATCCCGAAGGCATTGATGTCGGCAGCGACGGGCGCTTCGTCTATGTCGCCAACTGGTTCGACAACACGCTGTCGAAGATCGATGCCGGCACGCTGGAGGTGGTCGGCAGCGTCGAGGTCGGCGACGGCCCGCGCGCCTTCGGGGAGTTCATCGGCAAGGCGCCCTGACGATATCACATCATGGCCAGACTCTTGCGCCAGATTCCCGCGCGAAGGAGACATGCCATGACGGACAATCGCTATGGCGGCATCGTTTTCGGTGCCGCAATCGGAACCGGATTGGGGGCGCTGCTCGGCGCCTTCGTCCTGGACAATGTGGCGCTCGGCATCGCTGTCGGGATCGCGATCGGGGCCGGCTTCGGCAATATGATCGGGCGGCATTTCTAGACGGCCGCCGTGCTGCGACGCCAAGCCGGCGAGAGCGACCGGGAGGGGCGCCCATGCGGCACTGGGTGGCATTAGGCGGTATAAGGCAGGCGGGAGTTTGGTCCCGCCCGCCGGGTAGGGAACGGGAAATCGGGAGGAACCAGGATGGGACGAATCAACGCGCTGGGGCAGGGGCTGGCGACGGCTTTGGTCGCCGCCGGCCTTGCGGCGCTCGCGACCCTGCCGGCCGCCGCGCAGTCGCCGCAGCCACCCCAGGTGATCGTCGGCGAAGCCGGATCGGCCAAGGTGCCGGTCACCGGCAGCGTGCCGAACGCCGCCACCGCCGATTATCCGACGACCGCGACCGCCGACTACGTGTTCGGCTGCATGTCGAGCAACGGCAACACCCGCACCGCATTGGAGCAGTGTTCCTGCTCCTTCGACGTGGTTGCGACGCTGCTGCCCTACCAGCGCTACATCGATGCCTCGACCTATCTCTCGATGGGGCAGGTCACCGGCGAGAAGGGCGTGCTGTTCCGCTCCAGCGCCGACGCCAAGGCGACGGTCGCCGACCTGCGCCGGGCCCAGGCCGAAGCCGAGATTCGCTGCTTCAACTGATGGGGAAAGTCTGTCCCGTCCTGCGAAGGCTGGCGGCTTCACACCAGCCTTGCAGTCTGGCTACGCTCGGGCCGTGATCAGGACTGGCCGGCGGTGAAGGTCTGTTCGAAGACATTGCCCTCGGTGTCGGTGGCCTTCGCATGGAAGGGCAGCGCCGGATCGCCCGCATAGTCGAAGCGGAAGCTCGGATCTTCCGAGATCGAGATGCCGCCGGTCATAGAGAACAGCGGCTCGCCGCCATGGGTGACGGCCAGTTCCGAGACGAAATGCGCCGGGATGTAGAGTAGCGTCACCTGGTCCTTCTGCAGCCCGGAATTGTTCGGGTGGCGGATCATCAGCTGCGCCTCGTGGCGTTCGGTGTCGGCTGCGTCCTCGGCTGCCGCGAACTGCCGCAGCTTCATCTGGCCCATCTGGCGGGCCGCGACTTCCGGGTCCTTGGCCGCCGGCGCCGCACAGCCGCCCGCCGCCTTCACGAACTGCTTCGTCACATAGAGCGTGCCGTCCGCCGCCTCGGCCACGGCGTGGATGTCGGTATAGGCATTCACCCGCACGCGGGTGGACAGCTCGGTGAGACCGGCGCCCGGCGCGATCTCGAAGGTGGCCGCCACCGGGGCGGGATTTTCGTCGATGACCAGGGTGACGCGGCGAATGTCGCGGGCCGGATCGAGCGTCAGCTTGATCGGCACGATGGCCGGGTCGGTCGCCCGGGCCGGCGCGTCCAGCGCGATCGCGTCGCTGCCCTCGACCAGCTCCCGGTCGCCGAAGAGGTCGCCCTTCAGACCCGGCCAGGCCGAATCCGCCGCTGCCGCGATCTCTTCCGGCGATGCCGCCCACGCAGTGCTGCCGGCGGAAAAGGCGCCGAAGGCCGCGGCCAGTCCGAGCGTCACGACGCCGCCGAGCCGGGCCGCGCGACCCGCTCTGGTCGCCGATGTCGAATGCGGCAACGCCCCGAATAGAGCCTTCGGCATGAGAACCTCCCGGTTGTGTCCTGCGAGTGCCCGTTCGCCTGCGGTCAATCTGACCGCCGGTGGCCCCGACGGCAAGGCCGGCACCGATCAACACTTGACGATCAGCGACCGCCGGGCGCCGTCACTCCCATTCGAGTTCGGCAAAACCGGCGGTGGCGTTGCGGGCATTGAAGGCGTCGAACACCTCCCACCGGCCAGCCTCGCCTGCGCCCGCCGTCTCCACCGCTTCGGACAACGGCACGCCGGCGGCGATGGCCGCGCGCAGGTCAGCGGCGAGGGCCTCGAGATAGGCCGTCTCGGCCTCGATCGCCTGCGGCCACGGCGCGCTGGCGGGGCCATGGCCGGGCACGACCCGCTCGGCGGGCAGGTCGCGAAGGTCGGCGATCCGGGCGAGCCAGCCCTTCAGCGAGCCATCCAGCACCGGCACATGCGCCATGAACACCAGGTCGCCGGCAAACAGCGTGCCGGTCTGTTCGTCGAAGACGGTCAGATCGTTGTCCGTATGAGCCGTCGGCCAGGCGCGCAGTTCGAGGACGCGTCCGCCGAGATCGAGGCGGCGCGTGTCGGCCACCGTCTCGTCAGGCAGGGTGACCGTCACCGCCTCGGTCGCTTCGGGGCCGAGCTGTTCGCGCATCGACGTTCTGTAGTGCTCGGAGCGTGCCCCGAGGGCGGCCGGCAGCTTGGCGTGGCCGATGATCGTCGCGCCCGCGGCCGCGAAGACCTGGTTTCCGAACACATGGTCGGGATGCATGTGGGTATTGATCAAATAGCGGACCGGCTTGTCGGTCACGGCGCGGATCGCCGCCAGCGCGGCCTCGCCATCGGCGACGCTGCCGCCGCTGTCGATCATCGCGACGGAATCCGGGCCGACGATGAAGCCGAGATTGGCGATGGCGCCGTGATTGTCCGGCGTGGTTTCGGCAACCAGCCCGGCCCGCACATGAATGCCCGGCGCGATCTCCTCGTAGCCGGGCGCCGATTCGCCGGCGGATGGCAGGGGCGCGGTCAGAAACAGTATCGAAGCGAGCAGCGCCGCCGGTAGCCGGCGCAGGGGGGAGGGCGAGGTCCAGATCATCCCGGTATCAGGCACGCGGCGATGCCGCAGGGCAAGCGCGCCGCCGCTTCAACTGGACGTGACGCGGCGGTCCTCGCCCGGCCGTTCGACGACCACGCCGGTCGATAAACCTTGACCATGCGCCGTTGATCGCAGCGCCGAGCGAGATGATTCCGGCGTTTCGACCATTGGCTGTCCTGCCACTTTAGTATCACGCGTGAATTGCCGACGGCGCACAGCGTCATTCCCCGATCGGGTTGCAGAACATCCGGGCGGTCCTGCGGCGCCTCGTCGCGACTTTCGGCGCTTCGGACAGTATATCGCGTAAAAACAACGGTATTTCGTCGGCTTATGCGCCGAATGGCGAGATGATCGAGGCGCTTTCACTGCAATGCACCCAGGAAATGCTGCAGCGCACACAGGAAAAGTGGCATTCGGCGCTTGCGCAGGAAAATTTCCCGAACTAGCATCCTTCCATGGTTTCCGGCTTCAAGGTCGCAGTGTTGGGAGCGCTGCGAATCTCGAAGGCCACGGTAGGGCGTTGATCAACGGTGCCCACCAAGACCCCTATTGGCGGTCGTGACACGCTGCCGGAAACCTTCCCCCGACGCTACCGATGGTTCGACGTATGTCGGCAATCCTGCCGCCAGCCGTCGCCGGCACAGTTCCTTGGGAGGACAGTGAATGTTGAAGCTCATCACGAAGGCTGCACTTGCATCCAGCCTGCTCGTTGGTATCGGAGGCACTGCCTTCGCCAACGAGAAACTGCAGGAACTGCAGGGCGATGCCACGCAGTGGGTCATGCCGACCGGCAACTACGCCAACCAGCGCTATTCGACGCTCGACAAGATCAACAAGGACAATGTTGGCGACATGGTCCCGGCCTGGACCTTCTCGACCGGCGTGCTGCGCGGTCACGAGGGCAACCCGCTGGTCGTCGGCGACATGATGTATGTCCACACGCCGTTCCCCAACATGGTCTACGCTCTCGATCTGTCCGATGACGCGTCGATCACCTGGAAGTATGAGCCGAAGCAGGACCCCAACGTCATTCCGGTGATGTGCTGCGACACCGTCAACCGCGGCGTTGCCTATGCCCCGGCGCAGGGTGACGGCGGCCAGGACCTGGTCATCCTCCACCAGGCCGACACCACCGTCGTGGCGCTCGACGCCAAGACCGGCGAGCAGGTCTGGTCCGTCCAGAACGGCGACCCGTCCAAGGGCGAGACCGGCACGGCCGCACCGATGGTCTTCAAGGACAAGGTGCTGATCGGCATTTCCGGCGGCGAGTTCGGCGTACGTGGCTCGGTCACCGCCTACAATCTCTCCGACGGCAAGCAGGCATGGCGTGCCTACTCGACCGGTCCGGACGACGAGATGCTGTTCGACCCCGAGAAGACCATGGCGCTCGGCGAGCCGGTGGGCGCCGATTCCTCGCTCAACAGCTGGGAAGGCGACCAGTGGCAGATCGGTGGCGGCACCACCTGGGGCTGGTTCGCCTATGATCCGGATCTGAACCTGATCTACTACGGCACCGGCAACCCCTCGACCTGGAACCCGGCCCAGCGCCCGGGCGACAACAAATGGTCGATGACCATCATGGCCCGCGATGCCGACAGCGGCATGGCCAAGTGGGTCTACCAGATGACCCCGCATGACGAGTGGGACTTCGACGGCGTCAACGAGATGATCCTCGCCGACATCGACGTCGACGGTTCCGAGCGCAAGGCGCTCGTCCACTTCGACCGCAACGGTTTCGCCTACACCCTCGACCGCGAGACCGGCGAGCTTCTGGTGGCCAAGAAGTACGACCCGGCCGTCAACTGGGCGACGGAAGTCGTCATGGACAAGGAGTCCGACCAGTACGGCCGTCCGCAGGTTGTCGCCGAATACTCGACCGAGCAGAACGGCGAAGACGTGAACTCGACCGGCATCTGCCCGGCCGCACTCGGCACCAAGGACCAGCAGCCGGCGGCCTACTCGCCGGAGACCAAGCTGTTCTACGTGCCGACCAACCACGTCTGCATGGACTACGAGCCGTTCCGCGTGGCCTACACCGCCGGACAGCCTTACGTCGGTGCGACCCTGTCGATGTACCCGGCGCCGAACAGCCATGGCGGCATGGGCAACTTCATCGCCTGGGACGCCGGCAAGGGTGAGATCGTCTGGTCGCTGCCCGAGCAGTTCTCGGTGTGGTCCGGCGCGCTGGCGACCGCGGGCGACATCGTCTTCTACGGCACGCTCGAGGGTTACCTGAAGGCGGTGGACGCACAGACGGGCGAGGAACTCTACAAGTTCAAGACCCCGTCGGGCATCATCGGCAACGTGATGACCTACGAGAACGACGGCAAGCAGTATGTCGGCATCCTGTCCGGCATCGGCGGCTGGGCCGGCATCGGCCTGGCGGCAGGCCTCACCGATCCCAACGCCGGTCTCGGCGCGGTCGGCGGCTATGCAGCCCTGTCCAAGTACACCGCGCTCGGTGGTCAGCTGACGGTCTTCACCGTCCCGGACCAGACCGCGAGCAAGTAAGCTGACAAGGGGCCTCGCTCTGAACAGGGCGGGGCCCTCCGCATGACTGGAGGGCCCGTCGTCAGGCATCGACCTCGACCTCGGGCCTTCGCTTTTGGGAGGGGAGGGTGCGCGACATCCGCGCGCATCGTCCGAAGCTCGGGCCGCTTGAGTGGCCCGGTTGTCAACATGAGGCCTTGAATGAACAGCAAGTTGATCGCGATCATGGGCGCCGCCCTCCTGTCGGCCAGCACCCTGGCCATCGCCCAGGACAGTGGCACCACGGTCGTTCCCGCCGGCGAAGCGGCGCCTGCCGCAGCAGCGCCGGCCGCGGAGACAGGCGGTGCCGCCGCGGCGACCGCAACGGCCGCGCCCGCCGCCGCCGACAAGGCCCCCGAGGCGGCTGCCGCCGAGACGGCCCCGGTTAGCGGCGATGCCGAAATGGCATCCGCCGAGCACATGAAGCCCGACGCCCATCCGTCCAAGGATACGGCCACCGAAGGCAATGCGCCGACGGAAGGCGATCTCGGCAAGAATGCCGATCCGGCCGGCAACCCGACCTATGTCGTCGCACCCGACGGGAAGGTCGATTGGTACGCCTGGCGCGGCTACAAGAAATACATGGCCAATTGCATGCAGTGCCACGGCCCGGACGGCATGGGCTCGTCCTTCGCCCCCAACCTGGCGGAGTCCCTGCAGGACCTGACCTATTACGATTATGCCGGCATCGTCGTCGGCGGCCAGCAGAACAAATGGAGCGCCGGCAACTCCATCATGCCGGCCTGGGGCGAGGATCCCAACGTGATGTGCTCGCTGGACTCGATCTACATCTACCTGCGGGGCCGCGCCGACGGCACCATCGGGCGGGGCGAGCCCAAGCGGATCGCCAACAACAAGGAGGCCCAGCAGGAAGAGTACGACTGTCTGGGATTTTAAGGCATGACAGCAGTGTCGAGGACATCTGCCGGCATCGCGAGCGTTCTGGCGCTCGCGATGTCGTTTCCGGCAGCGGCGCAGGATCGCGAGTTCGGCGGCGAGATCGAACTCGTCGATCCGAACGTCCTGCGGGTCTGCGCCGACCCGAACAACATGCCCTTCTCCAACCAGGCCGAACAGGGCATGGAGCAGGCGATCGCCGAGCTTCTGGCCGACAAGCTCGACCGCGAGGACGTGAGCTATTCCTACTTCCCGCAGGCCACGGGCTTCGTGCGGATGACGCTCGGCTCCAATCTCTGCGACGTGATCATCAGCTACCCGCAGGGTGACGAGCTCGTCCAGAACACCAACGCCTATTACCGCACCTCCTACGCGCTGGTCTATCCGAAGGATGGCGCCCTCGCGGGGGTGACGACGATCGCCGACCCCAAGCTCAAGGACAAGCGGATCGGCATCGTCGCCGGCACGCCGCCGGCCACCTATCTCGCCCGCGCCGGGCTGATCGGCCGGGCCAAGCCCTACCAGTTGATGATCGACACGCGGGTCGACAATTCCGCCAAGTCGATGATCGACGATCTCGGCACCGGCGACATCGACGCGGCCGTGCTCTGGGGGCCGATGGCCGGCTATTACGCCAAGCTCGCCGATGCCGATTACACCGTCGTGCCGCTGGTGGCAGAAGGTCCGGGCCCGGCTCTGGCCTATCGCATCACCATGGGCGTGCGGGCTTCCGACCAGGAATGGAAGCGCACGCTCAACCGGGCGATCCGCGACTATCAGGGCGAGATCAACGAGATCCTGCTGGCCTATGGCGTGCCGCTGCTCGACGAGGCGGACGAGCCGATCCTGTCGCAATCCGGCAAGACCGCCCAGGACCTGCCGCTGCCGCAAGGGGCACAGGCTGCCGACGTGACGGCTCCGGCGGACGCGACGGACACCGCGGCCAGTCCCGAGCCGAAGGGGTGACCCGCCCAGGCCCGGCCATGCGGCGGATCATCCCGGCGCTGGCCTGGCTGGTGCTGGCGGTCGGCGGTGTAAGCCTCACGAGTCACGGGCAGGGCGGTTCCTCTGCCCATGCGCAGACGGCGGCAGTGGACGGCGCCGCGGTTCCTGAGCCCGAAGACTACCGCACCGAAGCCTACCGGGCGCCGGTACCCGCGACCCTTGCCGGCGGCACCGTCATCGATACCGCGACGGCGGAGCGCCTGCACGGCGAGGGCGTGCCCTTCGTCGACGTGCTGCCGCGTCCGCCCCGGCCGGACCTGCCGGCGGGCACCTTGTGGCGCGAACGCGCCCGCAACGACATTCCGGGCTCGCTCTGGCTGGTGGATACCGGCTATGGCGCGCTGACGCCGGCAATGGAGGCCTATCTCCTCGACGGCCTCGCCACGGCGACCGGGGGCGACAAGAGCCGCCCGCTCGTCATCTATTGCGATCGCGATTGCTGGATGAGCTACAACGCCGCCAAGCGCGCGATCCGCGCCGGCTATGAGGCCGTTTACTGGTATCCCGACGGCGTCCAGGGCTGGGCAGAGGCGGGCAACGATTTGGCCGCCAACCGGCCGGAGCCGCGACCGGACGAGTAGCGCCGGGCAGCGGCGCCCCGCCGGGACGAACGGCCGCTCAGAAGCGCCGGCGCGTGCGCCGTACGAAGATGTAGCCGGCGACGCCCGCCGCGACGATCGCGACCACCACGAAGAGGACCAGCATCGCCGCCGCGCCGAGGAGCGCGCCGAACGTGTCCCAGAAACCGATCTGGGCAATCAGGATGGCGATCAGGACGATCAGCAGGAGCGGCATGGCGGTTCCTTCTTGGGCTGCGGCAAGGGGCCGGTCCAAGGACTGCCCCGCGCATTCCGATGCGTCAAGCGGTCGTCGGAGTTTCGCGTCCGCCGGTCAGCGATTGAGCATCCGGCCACCCTTCGTCTCTATGGCGAAGCGGACGAGATCGGATGTCCGTTCGACGCCGAGCTTCTCCTTGATCCGCGTCGAAGTGTTGGCGATCGTCTTGTAGGCGACGCCCAACCCCTCGGCGATCTCAGTCAGGCTTTTGCCCTCGCCCAGCATGTGCAGGATCTGCAATTCACGCCGTGTCAGGTCGTCGGGCCCGGCGCCGCGTCCCGCATGGGTCGCCATCAGCGCCGCGGTCTCGCTGTCGACATAGGGCTCGTTCTTCAGCGCCATCTCGATCGCCTCGACCAGTTCGTCTGACGGCGCGCTCTTGGCGACGTAGCCGAGCGCGCCCTCGCGCCGCGCCGAGGCGGCATAGACGATGTCGGAATACATGGAGAACACGACGATCCGGGCCTTGGGGTCGTCGGCGCGCAGCCGTCGCAGGACGTCGAGACCGCTGCCGTTCTTCAGGTTGATGTCGAGGACGACGACGTCGGGCCGCAGGCGGCGGAACTCGGCCAGCGCCTCGGACGGGGTCTCCGCCTCGCCGATTTCGCTGACCTCCAGCGTTTCCACCAGGCGCCGGACGCCGTCCCGCACCACCGTATGATCGTCGACGATCAGTATCTTCATGACGTCTCCTGCCTGTCGTCGCCGTCGATATGGGGGCCGGTCCCGCGCGGCAGCGGCACCCAGCCTTCGAGCCGGACCCCCGGGGGCAGGGGCACCTGCGCGATGTCGAGACGCCCGCCGACCGCCTCGACCCGTTCGCGCATGCCGATCAGCCCGAAGCCGCCGGCCGTGCCCGTCGCGGGCAGGCCGCCGCCATCGTCGACCACCGAAAATTCCAGCCGTCGTGCGCGGGTCTCGAGCCGGATGGCGATGCGGCTCGGGTGACCATGGCGAAGCGCATTGTGCACCGCTTCGCGCACCGCGCGCAGCACCAGCACCTCCAGCGTGCCGCCCCAGTCGCCGTCTTCCAGCGTCGCGGTGATGGCGATGTCGGGATGGCGGCGGGACAGGTCGGCGACGAGATCCTCGATCGACGCCTTGAGGCCGAGGCCGGGCATCAGGCCGGGCCGCAGATCGGTGAGGATGCGGCGCACTTCCTGACGGGCGCGATGGGCGGCCGACTTGATGTCCTCGGCCCGCGACGCGATCGTTTCGCCGCCATCGAGCTTGGCCGACGCCCGGCGGATCGCCGAGGCGTCGACGTCGATGACGAAGAGCAGCGGGCCGATCTCGTCGTGCAGATCGCGCGCCAGTTCGGCGCGCTCCTCGTCCTGCAGCAGCAGCAATTGCTCGGAGAGCCGGCGGTTGCGCGCCGAAATCTCGTCGAGACGCCTCGCCATGTCGTTGCAGCCCGCGCCCAGCGCCCGCATCTCCGGCGGGCCGGCGGGAGCCAGATCGATATCGTAGTCGCCGCCGCCGATCCGGGCGAAGGCCGCCTGGATGTCGGCGAGGGGGCGCAGGGCCCGGTCGGCGACGACCCAGATGGCGGCAAAGGCGATCAGCAGGAACGCGATCAGGATGGCGAGGCTGGTGGCAAGGTCCATCCAGCTGCTGGCCAGTTCGTTGCGCGGGTCGATGGAAACGACCGCCGCCGTCATCGGCAGCGCGCTGCCCGACAGCGGCATGATGATCGTCGAGGGTGGCGGCGCCAGAAAATCGACGAACCATTCGGGCAGGCCGCCATAGGCCTCGGCCGGCTGCGAGGCGGCGCGCACCGCACCGGTGGCATCGATCAGCATCATCTGGACATGGCGGTCGCCGTTGAAGGCGCGCACGAAGCTGGCCAGCTCGCCCTGCGTGTCGCGGGAGGCGGGCAGTTCGGCGATCAGCTGGGCGACCCGGTTGGAGGCGACGGTGCGCGCGGCGGTCAGCTCGGCTTCGATGTTGGACGAGGCCTGCCGAAAGCCCAGAAGGCCGCCGATCACCAGGATGGCGAGGAAGGCGGCGGTGAGCGTGGCGGCAAGGCGGGCTTTCAGGGACAAGGCGGCCGATCGTTGCGGTGACGGGAAGGCGGGCCCGGCGGCTGTGTCGCCCGCGGCCCGGATCGCGTTCATTCAGACGCGCTGGCGTGGTCGCCCGTCAAGGGCGGCCGCGCCGATGATCCGTCGCGCTAGCCGCCGAAATCGCAGGCCGTCTCCGGCTCGTCGATGCCCAGCGTATCGAGTTCGGAGACCTGATGCAGGAAGCCTTCCTGCGGCGACGACGACACCACCGAGGCCTCGGTGCCGAGGAGCACCGGCTGGCGGAGTTGCCAGTCCCAGTCGCGGAAGGTTAGGCGCTGGCCCTTGAAGGCGGCGACGGTGAAGTCGGGGCTCTTGATGAAGGCGTCGATCGTCGCCGGATCGACCGACTGGGTGCGCGAGGCGGCTTCGCCGATGACCCGCACCGCGGTCCAGGCCTGCATGTCCTTGGATTCCATCCGCCGGCCGGCGGCGTCCACGAAGCGGTTCTGGATCTGCGCGCCACCCCATTGCTCGCTGGCCGGATGCCAGGAGCCGGGGGTCAGGCCCGCGGTGCCGGCCACCGGACGGGGAATCCAGTTGCGCCAGGGCACATAGCTGCCGAACACCTCACTCTCGTCGGCGACCAGCAGCACGTCGTGATCGGGCAGATCCTGCAGGAAGACCGGGATCTGGCGCTGCACCAGCGCCTGGCCGGAATCGGTGGCCCGGGCGCCGCCCTTGTCCTCGAACAGCTTCTCGGCGACGATCTTGCCGCCGAACTTGGTGGCCGAACGCTTCAGCGCGTCGGCGAATTTCTGGTCGTCGGGATGTTCGCCGGCCACCAGCGCCCATTCGCGCCACTGCTTCCACATCAGATATTGCGCCAGCCCGTCGGTGAGCATGGCCCGCGAGGGGGCGGTGTGCAGCATGTTGGGACGGCAGTCCGCGCCGCGCAGGCTGTCGTCCGTGGCGCCGGCGTTCAAGACCAGCGCATCGGCCGCGGCCGCCAGCTCCGCCACCGCCAGCGTGTCGGGGCCGGACAGGTCGGTGACGATGTAATGGACGCCGGCGTCCAGCATGGTCCGGGCCGCCGCGGCCACGTCCTCGCCCGGCTTCAGCGTCACCACGTCCATGGTGAAGTTCTGGCCCATAAAGGAGCCGGTCGTGTTGTTGTCGGCGATCCCCACCTCGGCGCCGGCGACGCCGATATCCTCCGGCGGAATGTTGAGCACCGAGAGGGCCAGGGTCGGCTCCCAGGTCCTGAGATAGCCGAGCTTGACGATCTGGGCCGCTTCGGTTGCCGGGGTAGCCGCCTGGGTTGCCGGCTCGGCAGCCGGCTCCTGCGCCTGTGCCGCGCCGGCCATCACCAGCATCAGGGCAGCGGCCCCCGTCAGCGCGCGTGCCATCGCCGTCTTCGACATGATCTGCCTCCCATTCCCCCGGCGGGCTCCCACCCGCCTCCCGCGCACCCCCTGCGAAAATCGTTTGCTCCACAGGCTCAGGGCGTTAGTTCTAGCGCCAGCGCGGTGGGCATCGCGTTCCACGGAGAAGCGAGAGTGTTCGTCCTACCATTGTTTCCCCAAGGCCGCGCGCCAAGGCAAGGCAGAGTTTTTCCCGTTGTCGCCTTCCTTCTGGCGCTGGCACTGCCCGCCGCAGCCGCCGACAGGACCGTCGCCATCTTCGACTTCGAACTGATCGATTCCAGCCTCGAAGGCTCGATGATGGGTGAGAACGCCGACGAGCAGGCCCGGCTGGACCGTCTGGCACCGGACCTGCGCGAGGCAATCGCGGCGCTGCCCGGCTACAGCGTCGTCGACATCGCGCCGGTGCGCGAACGGGCGAAGAAGCAGTATCTGCAGAGTTGCGGGAATTGCAGCCAGACCTTCGCCCGCGAGATCGGCGCCGACATCGCGGTCACCGGCACGGTGCAGAAGGTCTCCAACCTGATCCTCAACATCAACGCCTATGCCTTCGATGCCGAGACCGGCGAGGCGATCGCCCGCGGCAGCGCCGACATCCGCTCCAATACCGACCAGAGCTGGCAGCGCGGTATCGACTACCTCTGGGAAAACGTCCTCGAGACGCAGTTCGAGGCCGCACGTTGATCAGGCTTCTGGCGAGCGTCACCGGGCCGCACGAAGCCGGCATCGTCCTCGAGGGCGGCGCCGATCTCGTCGACCTGAAGGACCCGGCAAAGGGCGCGCTCGGCGCCGTCTCGCCGCAGGTGCTTGCCGAGACCATGGACATGGTCGCCGGCCGCAGGCCGGTGTCGGCCGTCGCCGGCGACCTGCCCATGCTGCCGGACACGGTGCGCGAGGCGGTCGAAGCCCGCGCCGCCGCCGATTTCGTCAAGATCGGCCTGTTTCCGGCCAGCCGCGACGCGCGCCTCGCGGTGATCGAGGCGCTGCGGCCGCTGGCGGACCGCACCGGGCTCATCGCCGTGTTCTTCGCCGATGGCGAGCCGGATTTCAGCCTGTTGCCGGTGCTGGCGGAGGCCGGCTTCAGGGGCGCGATGATCGACACGATCGGCAAGTCCAGCGGCCGGCTGATGGCGCATCTGTCCATGACTGCGCTCGCCGACTTCGTGCGGAATGCGCGCGACCTCGGCCTCATGAGCGGACTGGCCGGATCGCTGGAGCCGCCGGACGTGCCGCGCCTTGCCGTCCTGCGGCCCGACTATCTCGGCTTTCGCGGCGCGCTGACGACGGGCGCCCGCGATGCGCCGGTGGATATTGCCGCCGTGCGCACCATTCGGGCGCTGCTGCCGGCGACCGAGGAAGCCGCCCATGGCGTCGAGCCGGTCGCCGGTCGCGGCGATCGCATCCTGGTGCGCGATTTTATCGTGCCGATGGAGATCGGCGCCTATAATCACGAGCGCGGCCGGACCCAGAAGGTGCGTTTCTCGGTCGAGGCCGAGATCGCCCCGATCGGCGCCGATGCGCGGTCGATGGCCGACATCTATTCCTACGACCTGATCCTCGACGCCGTCCGCGCGCTCGCCGCTCGCGGCCACACCGATCTGGTCGAGACGCTGGCGGTGGAGCTGGCCGAAACGGTGCTGGCCGACGCCCGCATCCGCGAGGTGACGGTGCGGGTCGAAAAGCTCGGACTCGGGCCCGAGGCCGTCGGCATCGAACTGACGCGCCGCCGCGCCGGCGGACGCTGAACCGGGCTCCGATCCAAGAATCTCGCGGGGCGGGTGGCATGGCCGGGCGCGCCGTGACACGGTGGCCGCGTGAATGGCAGAGCGTTGCAGGGGGCAGCTTCGTGGACAACATCCTGGTCGTGAAGTTCGGAGGCAGCTATGCGACCACGCCCGATCTCCTGCGCTGGCTGAAGGCGATCGAGGCGACCCGGATGCCGGTGGTGATCGTGCCGGGCGGCGGCCCCTTCGCCGAGGCGGTGCGGCGCTACCAGCCGCGCATCGGCTTCGACGACGCGACCGCCCATGAGATGGCGATCCTGGCCATGGAGCAGTTCGGCCTGGCGCTGGTCGGCCTCGGCAGCCGTCTGGTGCGGGCGAGCGACGATGCCGGCATCACGGCGGCGCTGGAGCGCGGCGACATCCCCGTCTGGATGCCGCGGCAGATGGCGCTGGCAGCGCCGGAGATCGACCGGGACTGGTCCGTCACCTCCGACAGTCTCGCCGCCTGGCTTGCCGCTCATATCCCCGGCGCGCGCCTCTGCCTGATCAAGCAGATCGACCTGCCGGACGATTCCACCCTTGCGGCGCTGGCTGGCGCCGAAATCGTCGACGAGGCGTTTTCGCGGGTCCTGGGCGAGGCGACGGATTTGTATGTCGCCGGCCCCGCCGACCTGTCGGCGGCCGGCATCAATCTCGGCGAGGGGACGATCCCCGGACGCCGGATCCTGCGGCAGCCGGCGCCGGCCGCCTCGGCCCCGGCCTGAGACGACGCCCATGTCACGATCCAAGGCGTCTGCGTCGCATGCGTTGCTTCGGCGCTTCCCATCCGTCCTGCATTGGCCGACATAACCGGCCATGGCGAAGGAAACCCTGCTCTTTCTGACTGGTCATCTGGCGCGTCCGCGGCTCGAACGCGTGCTGACGGGGCTCGGCGAGACCGATTTCGACTGGGCGATCGCCGATATCGGCGTGAAGGTCGCGGCGCTGGCCACCGGCGACATCATCGAGCGTCGACTCGCGCGGCCCGTCGCGGCCGACAGGGTGATCCTGCCGGGTCGCTGCCGCGCCGATCTCGATCGCCTGTCGGAAAGTTTCGGCGTGCCGTTCCAGCGCGGTCCGGATGAGCTGGCCGACCTGCCGGCCTTTCTCGGCCGCAAGGGCACGCCGCCGGATCTGTCGCGCCACGACATGCGCATCTTCGCCGAGATCGTCGATGCCTCGGCGCTGACGATCGAGGACATCGTCGGGCGCGCCGAGGCGATGCGTGCGGCCGGGGCGGACGTGATCGATCTCGGCTGCCTGCCCGACACGCCTTTCGATCATCTGGAGGCGGCCGTTCGCGCGCTGAAGGCGGCCGGCCACCGGGTGAGCGTCGATTCCGCCAATCCCGACGAACTCGCGCGGGGCACGCGCGCCGGCGCCGACTTCCTGCTGAGCCTCACCGAAGAGACCCTCGATATCGCCCGCGAAGGCGATGCCGTGCCGATCCTGGTGCCGGCGCGGCCCCATGATTTTGCCTCGCTGGAACGCGCCATCACGCGCGCCCGCGAGATGGGCATCGCCGTCATCGCCGACCCGATCCTCGACCCGATCCATTTCGGCTTCGCCGCCTCGCTGGTGCGTTATCACCGGCTGCGCGAAGCCCATCCCGATGTCGAGATCCTGATGGGGACGGGCAACCTCACCGAGCTGACCGACGCCGATACCTCCGGCATCACCGCGACCCTGCTCGGCATCTGTTCGGAACTGGCGATCCGCAACCTCCTGGTCGTACATGTCAGCCCGCATACGCGGCGCACGGTCGAGGAACACGACGCGGCGCGGCGCATGATGTTCGCCGCCCGCGCCGACGGCGCCCTGCCGCGCGGCTATTCCGGCGCGCTGCTGCAGGTCCACGACGTGAAGCCCCATGCCGCGACGCCTGAGGAACTGGCCGAGCAGGCGGCGACGATCCGCGACCGCAATTACCGCATCGAGACGGCGGCCGACGGCGTCCATCTCTACAATCGCGACACCCATGTCGTTCAGACCGACGCCTTCGAGTTCTTCCCCGAACTGGAGGTCGCGGGCGACACCGGCCACGCCTTCTATCTCGGCGCCGAACTGCAGAAGGCCGAGATCGCCTGGCGGCTCGGCAAGCGCTATGCGCAGGACACGCCGCTCGACTTCGGCGTCGCCGCGCCGCGGCGCGAGGAGGACCGCACCCGGCTGGAGGAAGCCGGCCATACGCTGAAGGCGAAGAAGCAGACCCCGTCCGGCTGACGGGCCGACAGAGACAACGCGCGAGAGACCGACGATGCCCTATATCCGCGAGACAATCCTGACCACGGCCTCGGCCGACGGCGTGGTGCATATCGCGCCGCTCGGCATCATCCAGGATGGCGACGGCTGGGTGATCGCGCCGTTCCGGCCCTCGACGACCCTTGCCAATATCGAGGCGACGGGCGTCGCGGTCGTCAATTACACCGACGAGGCGAAGATCTTCGCCGGCTGCCTGACCGGCCGCCGCGACTGGCCGCTGGCCCCGGTTGAGGGCTGCGCCGTGCCGCGGCTGGAGGCGGCCCTCAGCCACGACGTGCTCGAAGTCGTCTCGGTGACCGGCGACGACATCCGCCCGCGTTTCCACTGCCGTGTCGCCTCGTCCGGCCAGCATCGGCCGTTCCTCGGCATGAACCGCGCCAAGGCCGCCGTGCTGGAGGCCGCCATTCTCGTCAGCCGGCTCAAGATGTTGCCGACAGAGAAGATCGAGGACGAGATCGCCTATCTGAAGATCGCCATCGACAAGACGGCGGGACCGGACGAGGAGCAGGCCTGGTACTGGCTTCTGGAAAAGGTCATCGCCCATCTGGCCGAGGTCGAGCCGACCGCCTGAGCCTTCGCGGCCGACGGAAATGACGCGGCTCCACTGAACAGACTGTCGCAGCGGCGAACCAATTCGCCTCTCGCGTCGTTCCCTTCTCGATTTCGAACCATTCCAACCTGCAGCGGCCGGGATCGCGCAGGCGGGGCGAAGCGAAGGGACCTTCACCTTGATCAATCTGACCATCAACGGAACCGAGCATCAGCTCGAGGCCGACGTGCGGACGTCGCTGCTCGACGCGCTGCGCGACCACCTTGCCATGACCGGCACCAAGAAGGGCTGTGACCACGGCCAGTGCGGCGCCTGCACCGTGCTCGTCAACGGCCGGCGGATCAATTCCTGCCTGACCCTCGCCGTCATGCACGAGGGCGACGACGTCACCACCATCGAGGGGCTGGGCGAGCCCGGCAATCTCGACACCATGCAGGAGAGCTTCCTGCATCACGACGGCTACCAGTGCGGCTATTGCACGCCGGGCCAGATCATGTCGGCCACCGGCATGCTGGGCGAGGTCAAGGATGGCTGGCCGAGCCATGTCACCGACAAGCTCGACGGCCAGGTCGAACTGACCGACGCCGAGATTTCCGAGCGCATGAGCGGCAATATCTGCCGCTGCTCGGCCTATCCGAACATCGTCGATGCGATCCGCACCGCCAGCACCAAGAACAGCTCGGGAGGCCCGGCATGAAGCCGTTCGAATATTCCCGCGTCTCCGAGGTCGCCGAAGCCGGTCAGCTGGCCGGCCGTTTCATCGCCGGCGGCACCAACCTGCTCGACCTGATGAAGCTGGAAGTCGAGGCGCCGGACCGGCTCGTCGACATCACACGGCTGCCGCTGAAGGACATCGAGGAAACCGAGGATGGCGGCCTGCGCATTGGGGCGCTGGTCACCAATGCCGATCTGGCCGCCGATCCGCGCATCCGCCGCGACTACGCGGTGCTGTCGCGGGCGCTGCTTGCCGGCGCGTCCGGCCAGCTGCGCAACAAGGCGTCCACCGGCGGCAATCTCCTGCAGCGCACCCGGTGCTATTATTTCTATGACACCACCTCGCCCTGCAACAAGCGCGAGCCGGGCTCCGGCTGCGGTGCCATCGGCGGCTTCAACCGCATCCACGCCATTCTCGGCGCCAGCGACAAGTGCATCGCCACCCATCCCTCCGACATGGCTGTCGCCATGCGCGCCCTCGGCGCCATGGTCGAGACGGTGCTGCCGGACGGCTCGACCCGCGAACTCGATTTCGACGGTCTCTACCGCCTGCCGGGCGACACGCCCGAGATCGAGACCAATCTGGAGCCCGGCGAGCTGATCACCGCGGTGCGCCTGCCCAGGCCCGCCGGCGGCGTCCATGTCTACCGCAAGGTCCGCGACCGTGCGTCCTACGCCTTCGCGCTCGTCTCGGTCGCGGCCGTGATCACCGTCGAGAACGGCACCATCTCGGCAGCGCGTCTCGCCTTTGGCGGACTTGCCCACATGCCGTGGCGCGACGAGGCCGTCGAGGCCGCGCTGATCGGCCAGGCGCCGTCGAAGGACCTCTTCGCCAAAGCTGCCGACATCCTCCTGAAGGATGCCCGGGGGCAGGGCGGCAATGACTTCAAGATCCCGCTGGCGCGCCGCACGCTGTCCGCCGTGCTGGCCGAGGCGACGAAGGGAGACGCATGATGAACACCCATGTCATGGACAAGGAGATCGGCGAAACGCGGCTCGACCGCGAGACGCAGGGCGTCATCGGCAAGCCCGTCGACCGCTACGAAGGCCCGCTGAAGGTCTCCGGCAAGGCGACCTACGCCTATGAGTATCTGGCCGACGACAAGAACGTCGCCTACGGCTTCATCGTCACCGCCAGCATCGGCAAGGGAAAGATCGTCAAGGTCGACGGGTCCAAGGCGCTCTCCGCGCCGGGCGTTCTCGCCATTGTCGACGGCGACAGGATCCTGCGGGCCTCCTCGCAGCCGATGGCGCCGGCCGCCCAGACGATCGACGGCGAGGTCTTCCATTACGGCCAGCCGGTCGCGGTCGTCGTCGCCACGAGCTTCGAGGCGGCGCGTCACGGCGCCAAGCTGGTTGAGGTCGAGTACGCTCCGGCGAGCGGCGGCCGCTACTCTCTCGAGCAGGTCAAGGATCAGGGCCGCGCCTCGGATCAGGGCGTGATGCCGGCCGACACGGAGCGCGGCGATTTCGAGACGGCGTTTGCCAAGGCCGAGATCCAGTTCGACCAGACCTACACGACGCCGAGCCACCATTCCTCCGCCATGGAGCCCCATGCGAGCGTGGCGAAGTGGGACGGCGACAAGCTGACCGTCTGGTCGTCCTGCCAGCTGCTGGAGACCAACGTCCAGCAGATCGCCAACGGTGTCGGCGTGCCGGTCGAGAATGTCCGCCTGCTCAGCCCCTATATCGGCGGCGGCTTCGGCTCCAAGCTCGGCATCGGCCCCGATGCGGTGCTGTCGGCGCTCGCCGCCCGCGCTGCCGGTCGCCCGGTCAAGCTGGCGCTCAGCCGGCCGCACGTCTTCCAGACGACGTCGCGGCGGTCCGAGACCATCCAGCGCATCCGCATCGGCACGACGAAGGACGGCCACATCACGGCCTTTTCCCACGAGACCTTCGCGGCCAATTCGCCGGGCAACGGCTTCTTCGAGCCGGCGGGAATTTCCAGCGTGTTCCTCTACGCCGGCAAGGATCGCAGCGTCACCCATCGCCTGTCCGAGACCGACGTCCTGATGACCTCGGCCGTGCGCGCGCCGGGCGAGGCTGTCGGCATGCTGGCGCTGGAAAACGCCATGGACGAGATGGCCGAGAAGCTCGGCCTCGATCCGCTGGAGTTCCGCAAGCTGAACGAGCCGGAGGTCGCGCCGCAGGACGACCTACCGTTCTCCTCGCGCAAGCTGGTGGAATGCTACGAGGAAGGCGCCCGCCGCTTTGGCTGGGACAAGCGTCCGGCCAAGCCGGGCAGCGTCCGCGAGGGCGAATGGCTGATCGGCTACGGCATGGCCGCGGCCTCGCGCGCCAACTCGCTGATGAAGTCCTCGGCCGAGGTGGAGATGACGCCGGACGGCCGGGCGGTCGTGCGTACCGCCATGACCGACATCGGCACCGGCACCTATACGATCCTGCAGCAGATCGCCGGCGAGATGCTGGGCCTGCCGCTCGACCGCATCGATGTCGAACTGGGTGATACGTCGCTGCCGTCCTCGTCCGGTTCGGGCGGCTCCTGGGGTGCCAACAGCGCCGGCTCGTCGGTCTATGTCGCCTGCGAGGCGCTGATCGGAGAGATCGCCCAGCGTCTCGGCGTCGAGCCGGACGGGCTGACCCTGAAGGATGGCCACGCCATCGCCAACAACCGGCAGGTGCCGTTCACCGAGATCCTCGACGGCAAGAGCCTGATGAAGCTCGGCACCATCAAGCCGGGCGAGACGTCGCAGAACTACAACCAGGCGAGCTACGGCGCGCATTTCTGCGAGGTGGCGGTCAATGCCGTGACCGGCGAGACGCGCGTCCGCCGGCTTCTGACGGTGGCCGCGGCGGGCCGGATTCTCAACGAGAAGACGGCGACGTCGCAGTGCTATGGCGGCCAGATCTGGGGCATCGGCTCGGCCCTGACCGAGGAACTCGTCACCGACGAGCGCACCGGCCTCCTGGTGAACCATGACCTTGCCGAATACCACGTGCCGGTGAATGCCGACGTGCCGCAGCTCGATGTCGTGCTGCTGCCCGAGCGCGATCCCCATGCCAGCCCGCTGGCCGGCAAGGGCATCGGCGAGCTGGCGCTGGCCGGTGTCGGCGCGGCGGTGACCAACGCCATCTACAATGCCTGCGGCGCCCGCGTCCGCGACTATCCGATGACGCTGGACAAGGTGCTTGCCGGCATGTCGCCGGAGATCGACGCGGCCGCATAGGCCGCGCGAAGGCGGAGAAGAAAGACAGGGGTCGGCATCGCGCCGGCCCCTTTTCGTTGTGGGGCGCTATGCGTCCTTGGCCGCAAGCAGTGCTAGTGCCGCGGCAGGCGCGGCACGGCAGACGGCGTCGCGCATCTCGCCAGGGCAGTCGAACAGGTCTGAGAAGTCGACGACGCCCCGGTCGAGCCGCGCGGCGAGGCGGCGCAGCACCGGGCGGCCGGCGCCCGCCACGACCACCGGCGCGTCGTCCGACACGTCCTCGCGCGACAGCACCTGCAGCGCGGCGTCGTGGACATGGCGGACCTGCGCCTCGGCAAAAGCATGGGCCAGCCATTCCCAGGCGCCGTCGCCGGCATCGGCGGCATCCATGCCGACCATCCGTGCGAGGCGCCGGCGCGAGGCCTCCAGCGTCTTCTCGTGGCCATCGGCAGCCGGGTGCAGGTCATCGGCCTCGTCGAGCGTGCCGACGATGCGCTGGACGTCGGCCATGGTCGCGAAGAACTCGTTCATCACCGGGATCGAACGCCCGGCGAAGGGGACACGGTTTTCCACCGCCATCAGCGCCGTGCGGGTGTAGCCCTGATAGACCAGCTCGCCCTCCACCAGCCGCTGCCGGTCGGTGAAGCCGCGGGCCCTGGCAGTGCCGCCGGCGAGGGGCACGATGTCGGTCGTCGTCGATCCCATGTCGAGGAACAGGGCTTCCTCGATGGCGGTCGCGGCCAGCGCCGCGCTCGCATGCCAGTTCGCCGAGGCGATGGCGTCGGCATGGCCGCGGGCGTCGCCGGGGGCGAGGAAGCCGGACGCGCCGGCATAGATCAGGACGTCGCCGCTCAGGCGCTCGGCAAAGATCCGCGTGAGCTGTGCCACGCCGTCCCGGCGCGATTCGAAGACGTCCGACAATTCGCCGGTCATCGTCACGGCGTGCCGGTCCACCTCCGGCATACCCTCCAGTATGGTCGTCAGCGCGCGATCCAGATGCTCCAGCCCCTGCCAGATCGGGCTCGGCTCCTGCCAGACCTTGAGGACACGCTCTCCCTCCGCCAGCACCGCCTTCAGATGCGCGCCACCGACGTCCCAACCCAGCGTTCTCGTCATGCCATGTCCGCTCGTTTCTGATACGGGGCATCCTATACCACCGAACAACGCGGCGGCGCGAGCCGAGGGCCCCATGCAGATCATCCCGGTACTCGACCTCAAGGACGGCCGCGTCGTGCGCGGCGTCATGGGGGATCGCGCCAACTATCGGCCGATCGAGACGCCGCTGGCGGATAGTGCCGATCCGGTGGCGGTGGCGCGGGGGCTGATGGCGCTGGCGCCCTTCCGCAGCCTCTACATCGCCGATCTCGACGCCATCGAGGGACGGCCCGCCAACGACGCGGCCATCGCCCGGCTCGGCACGGCCTTTCCGGCGACGGAGATCTGGATCGATGCCGGCGTCCACACGACCGCCGATGCGCGGCGCGTTCTGGCCGAGCCCCGCCATGTGGCGGTGGTCGGCACGGAATCGGTCGAGGGTGCCGGCGTTGCCCGCGACCTTGCGGGCGAGCCCCGGGCGGTGCTGTCGCTGGATTTTCGCGGCGACGACTTTCTCGGGCCGGCGGAGCTTTTGACGGAGGCATCGCTCTGGCCGCGGCGCCTCATCGTCATGACCCTGGCGCGGGTGGGCAGCGGCGCCGGTCCGGATCTGGAGCGGCTGGCGAGCGTGGCGGCGCGGGCCGGGGATCGGGCGATCTTTGCCGCCGGCGGCGTGCGTGGCGCGGGCGACGTCGCCGCGTTGGAAAAGGCGGGGATCGCCGGCGCGCTGGTATCGACGGCCCTGCATGACGGCCGGCTGGCCCTGGCGGATCTGCAGCGCCTCGTCTGATCTCGGCAACGCTGCGGCCGGCGCGTTGTCGCCGACGGGGCCGCGCAAGAAAAAAGGGGCCGCAAGGGCCCCTTTTCCGTCTGTCGTCCTCGTTCCCGCGGGAACTGGCTTCCTATTGGAAACCGAACTTGGCGGCCAATCGCCGGAGGAGGCCGGCGGGCATCGCCGGCTTGTCGTCTCCCCCGGGATGGTTCCTTGTCTAAGCGCCGGCGAACGGGTGAGCCGCCGAGCCTTTCTTGGAGACCACTTCCGCGGCGGTCGGCGTGCCCTTGATGGCGCGCTCGATGGATTCCATCGTCGCCTGGTAGTTGTAGTCGCGGATCTTGGCGTCGTCCTCGGCTTCCCAGTGGATGAAGACGCCGACGCAGATGAACAGGTCGTCGGCTTCGGCCTGCGGGATGATGCCCTTCTCGACCGAATCGGCGACGGCGCGCGCAACGGCGGTCTGCGCCGGTCCGAACATCTGGACGGCCTGCTTGGCGCCCTTGATGGTGACCTTGTTGAACATCACCGTGTTCGGCTTGCACGGCAGGTTCGGCGCGACGACGGCGAGCAGCGTCGTGAAGCCGTCCTTGTTGTTGGTCAGCGAGTTACAGAACGCCGACTCGGCGGCGGACCCGCGGGGTCCGATGATGAGATCGATATGGGCGACTTCGTTGCCTTCGCCGACGAGCGACTCGCCGACCATGACCTTGTTGATTGTTGCCATGAGCAATTCCTCCAAATGTGCCAACCTGACGCGGCTTGCCGCCGGCCCGGCTCTAAGAACTTACGATCCCGAAAGGCATGTTCGGCAGCGCCCTCCAAAAGCACGCGACCGCGTCTCCCTCCCGGTCGCCGGACGGCCTCCCGACCGGCATACGTCTATCCTTGTTAGCGGCGTCCCCCGCGGGACCGGTTAGCCAGATAGTCAAGGTGTCACATGGACCCTTACGGCCGACAGTCAATCACTCCCGTTGCGCTTCCGCAAGGTTCTGCGCGAAAAGGCTGGCGACCGTCAGATCGGCCGATGTACCGGGATTGCGGCCGTCGCGCTTGAGTGCGCCATCGAGACGAAGCGCCAGGGCGAGACGGGCTTCCGGATCCTGCGTCCGGGAAAGATCGCCGGCGAGATCCGCCATCTGCCGGCGCACCGCCTCGGCGACCGCCAGCCCGTATTTGCGCTGGAGGTGACTGTCGGGAAAGACCGATGCGAAGGCGAGATAGGCCGCGAGCGCCGGGCCGGTTCCGGGCGTCTGCGCTGCGGTGTCCGGAGCGGCGAGGGCCGGCAGGCCGATCTCGAAGATCTCGCGAAACCCGTCGGCAAATTGCCGGGCGACGAGGTCCCGGTCGGCGGCAAGCCGCATCGCCTCGACGAGGCCGACAGTCGGCGGTGAGCGCACGTCCTGTTCGGCGGCGTCGCCGAGCCCGCCGGGCGTCGCCAGCGCGATGGCCGCGAAGGTGTCCTGCGCGTCCTGCGCATCGAGCCGGGCGAGAACGTCCGCCACCGCCTCGCGCAGATCGCGGCCGCCGGCTTCAGGGCGTCCGGCGGCGGCCGCCAGGGGCGCGCAGAGGAGGACGATGCCGAGATTGGCGTTCAGGCCGACCGCCTCCCAGCTGGCGCGTGTCGCGCCGAGGATGCGGGCGCCGACGCCGAGATCATCCCGGGCGATCCATGGCGCGGTCGCCCTTGCGGCGGCCTCGAAGGTGTCGGCGTGCATGCCGTGGCCGCCGGCAAAGCGGTGGACATTGCCGGGCTTGGCCGCGTCGAGCTCGGCCCGGCAGGCGGCGAGGAAGGCGGCGGCGATCCGGTCGGGCGCAAGTCTCATACGGCGTGAGGCAGCTGCGACAGGAACTGACGGCGGCGGGCCTCGGCCAGCGCCACCACGTCGCGGGCGCGGATCGCGGCGATGTCGCTGCCGGTGGCGCGCTGCAGCCCGGTCCAGGCGGGCATGGAATTGACCTCAATGATCGCGGCGCGGCCGCTCTCGTCGCGCAGCAGGTCGACGCCGCAGAAATCCCCCTCGACGGCGGCGGTGGCGGCGATCGCAAGTTCCTCCATCTCGCGGTCGGCCGGCATGGCGACGGCGTTGGCGCCCTGCTTGACGTTGGTGATCCAGTTCGCCGCCTCGCGCCGCATCGAGGCGACGGCGCGGCCCGCCGAGACCAGCACGCGCACGTCGCTCCAGCGCCCGCCGGTCTCGACCCCGGCATAGCGCTGCAGATAATAGACGCCGCCCGCGATCTCGCCGGCCGGTGGTAGCTCGTCCGCGCCGCGCACCAGCTTCAGCCCCTTGCCCTGCGCCCCGAAGAGCGGCTTCAGCACCATCGGGCCGGGCTCGGCGGCGAGGATGCGCGCGGCCTCGGCGCGGCTCTCGACTGCGTAGCTGCGCGGGCTCGGCAGGCCCGCCCGGTGCAGGAGGAAGCTGGTCATCGACTTGTCGACGCAGTTCTCGACGGCGCGCGGGCCGTTGGAGACCGGCACGCCGCTGCGCGCCAGGGCGTGGAGGACCCCAAGCCGGCGGGTGACCTGCTCGAAGCTGCCCGCATCCATCGTGCGCAGGCAGACCGCGTCCGGCAGTTCGTCGCCGAATTGCGGAATGCGCAGGCCGCTTGCCGCGCCGGTGTCGAAGCCGATCTCCGACAGGCCGGCCAGCACGACTGCTGCGCCAAGTGCACCGAAGGCGGCGATCAGGTCGCGGGCATGCCGGTCCCGGTCGGCCGAGACCAGGAGAATGCGCGGGGCGCACGATGCGCCGGAACCTGCCGGCTCAGCCAAAGGAGGCGTCGATCAGCTTGGGATCGACCGCGCCGCCGCGGAAAGTCTCGCCGGTCTCCAGCGCCACGACCGCCACTTCGGCGGGCGAGAACAGCATCGGGTCGATCTTGTAGAAATCGCCCTCGTAGCGGCGGAAGATCTCGGCAAAGGGCGTGCCGTAGTCATTGGCGGTCGAGCTTGGCAGCTTCTCGGCCAGCGCCCTGGCGTCGGCGGCCGGGCCGGTGACGTGCAGCAGGATGCGCCCGCCATAGATGACGGCGTCGTTGGTGCGGCCCATGGCGGTGATGAAGTCGGGATGCGGCGGGCTGAGCGGCGCCGTGCCGGTGCCCTCGACGATGCGCGACAGGTCGAATTTCAGCTCATGCGCCTTGTGGAGCGCCACCTCGACCACGCGGCCAACGATCTGCACCGAGCCGGCAAGACTCTGGGTCGGCGCGTAGATGATGGTCAGCGCCTCGGGCGCCACGCCGCAATCGGTGGCGATCTGCCGGACGAGGTCTTCCGGCGGCGGACTGCCGGATTCCAGCACCAGCGTCGCCGTGTCGCTTTGGTCGGCATAGGCGATGTCCTTGAACAGCGCCTCCTTGCCGGCCAGCGCCCGGCCGGGGCCCGAGCCCATGGCGAAATAGGCCGCGTCGCCTTCGCCACTGGTCAGCTGCCAGCCGGCATACTGGGTGCCGAGGCAGGCGACGACCGGCTGCGAGGTGCGGGTGGTCAGGGTGAACGGCCAGTTGGGCAGATAGGGCGCGGAGCCGAGCGTCACCTCGCCGAGCCCGCCGAGACAGATTTCGGTCATCAGCCGGCCGGCTTCGAGGCTGCCGGTCACCGACGCGCCGGCATCGATCAGCGTTTCGCCGGCGGGGCCGGTGGATACGCCGATCCGCAGTTCCGCCGCGCGACGCTGCAGGGTCTCGATCAGGGGGAGAACGCCTCCGTTGACCGACAATTGCGATGCACGGCTCATGCGGCCATCCTCCCGGTTCGTTCATGCAGTGCGTCCACGCGGGCGTGGAACAGGGCCTCGGCGGCCGCAGCGTCGGCCGCTTCGGCAACGACCGTGCACAGCGGCTGGCCGGGACCGAACGCGGCCGGCGGCTGGGTGCGGTCGCAGGTCCATTCCGGCCAGTCGAAATCGGCCGGCAGGGTCACTGCGACGTCGGTCCAGGCAAGGCCCGAGGCGCGGACGGTGCCGGCGGGCGGAACGCTCGTCGGCAGGCGCCCTTGGCAGGCGTCGAGATGCAGCGCCAGAAGCGGTGCGGCGTCGCGGTCGTAGATGTCGACGGTCGCGCCGAAGCGGGCGTTGATTTCGAGCAGCACCGGCCCGTCCGGCGTCAGCACGAAATCGCCGCTGGCGATGCCGGTGAGCGGCACCTCGCGCGCCAGCCGCTCCAGCGCCGCGATCATGGCCGGGGCGCTGTCGCCGGGCGGGTCCAGCGGGCCCACCGCGCCGCCATAGCGGAACGGCTCGTCTGCCGAGGGCGCCGCCCATTGCCGGGTGAAACCCAGCATCGCGATCCGGCCGCCCGCCGCGAGGAAGGCCGCCGACCATTTCTCACCCGTCACCCTGCGCTGGACATAGCGATCGGCGTCGGGCGCCGTATCGCTTGCCGGCCGGACATGGCTGCCGCCGGCGCCGCCGATCTTCTTGGACACCCAGCCGGACGGATCGCCGACAACGCTGCGCCGGGTCTCGGGATGGGCAATTCCGGCCTTTTCGCAGAGCGCGGCGAAGGCCTCGGGGTCTTTGAGCAGGCGGGTCGTTGCGGCGTCGGTCCCGAGGATCGGCCAGCGCGTGCCGATCCGCTCCAAGAGTTCGGTGCGGTCCTCGAAGCCGGCGCCCGGAACGAAGCCGATCGGCGCATGGCCGTCGGCCAGCCGGCCGAGGATCGCCAGCAGTTCCTCGCCGTCGAAGCCGTCGGGATAGTCGCCATGCAGCACCTCGGCCGCCCGCGCCGACTGCTTCAGGTCGAGGTCGCCGAAGAAGTCGACCGCCAGCGCGTCGATGCCGGAACGCCGGGCGCTCTCGGCGATCTGACGCACCGAAAAGGCGGCGCAAAGAATACTGGGGCGCGATGCCATCGGGTTACGAGACCAGGGTGCGGGCCAGCGCGAAGGCATCGCGGAAGTCGAGCACCTGCGGCTCCTCCGCCTCGATCATGCGCTGCAGGAGGCCGGATTCGGTCTTCGACTTCAACGGGCCGACCGCCAGCGCGCCGATGCCGAAGGCCTCGGTGCCGTCGATCTGTTCCTCGTCGTCCATGACGTCGATGCCCTCGAGGCCGAGCGGTGGCACGGCATTGGCGTCGGCGGCGACGAGAAGCTTCGGCGCGCCCTGGATCTGGTCCTTGCCGAGCACCTGCACGCCGGCCTTGGCGGCAGCGATAATGACGTGGACATCCTCGATGATCGCGGTGTTCTTGTCGTTCGACGAGCCGTCGACCGGCTCGACTTCGACGCCGAAGCGCTCCTTCATCTCGGCCGCGCGCTTGGAGATCCGCTCGATCCCGTCATAGCCGACCACCTTCACCCGGGCGCCTTCCAGCGCGGCGATGACGGCGGCACAATAGCCGACAACGCCGGTGGCGCCGAAGACGGCGATGGTGACGTCCTTCAGCGCCGTCTGCTTGCGGTTCTTCAGGGTGCGCTCGATGCAGGCGACCATGGCGGCGGCCGTGGTGAAGGAGCCCGAGGGATCGGCCATGATGTTGCAGCCGAAGGGCGGCACGAGCGCGTCCTTCGCCGCCGCGATCATGTCCAGCGCCAGCACCGAATCATTGCCGCCGAAGAACACCGCCGAGCGCACGCCGCGATCCGGCGGGCGCGAGAAGATCACGTCCTGGACGAGGTCGGCGACCTCGGCCATCTCGACGCTCTCATAGGGCAGCACCGCATCGTAGCCGGCGTCGAGCGCCATGTTCACGTCGAAGGGGCTGATGTGCTTCTGCGGCGTGATCATGTGCAAAATGTTCTTGTGCGCCATGGAAAGTCTCCGGTCTGCATGTGCGTTCGCCGGGCCGGTCGGCCGCGACGGTGCCAGGGCTTGTCGCCGCTAGCCGGTGCCCGTCAGTCGGAGCCCGCGGCGTTCGACGCCGGCTCCATGATTGCGTCCCGCAAGGATGCGGATGTCGAGCCGTGCGGCCGCCTCGCCGATCGCCGCGACGAGGCGGCGGGCTTCCGGGGCCGAGGGGGCGAAGGCGAAGCCGGTCGGACCCCACGAGCTCTGGCCGATGCCGTGGGCCCCGGCCGCCGCCAGTGCCTCGCAGGCTCGCGCCACGGCCGGGCTGGTGAAGACGCCGCCCTGGGCCAGGGCGAAATGCTCGCCGACCATCTGCTGGATGGTGGCGATGGCGGCGCCGAAGCCGGCAATGTCGGTCTCGGCCAGCGAGGGCAGCACCTGCATCAGCACCAGCCGGCAGATCTCCGCGATCTGCGCCTCGGGGAAGGCCGGCAGTGTCGCGAAGGCGGCGACTTCGTCGGCGCCGTGAAAGCCCGTATCGCTCGGGTCGAGGACGAGGATGACGCGCCAGTCGTCCGGAAACGGCAGCCGCGCGATCAGCGGCGGCGGCAGGTCGCTGTCGCCCTTGCCGCCATCCACCGCAACGCCGCCGCCGGTGACGAAGGCAGCGCCGAGGCCCGACCGGTTGCCGCGGCCGAGCCGCGCGGCGTCGCCGGCGACGTCGGCCGGCAGTCCCTCCAGGGCACGCAGGGCGGTCGCGACGGCCAGCGCCAGCTGGGTCCCCGATCCGAGGCCCGAATGGGCCGGAATCGCCTCCGAAATCGTCAGCTCGTGACGGATGCCGATGCCCAGATGCCGGCGCATGTCGTCGAGATAGGCGGCTGCGCGACCCGCTTCCGGACCGTCGACATGGTCCTGCCGGGCCCGCCGGATGGAAAGCCGCGTCGCGGGTTCTTCCAGAGCCATGCCGATTCCGCCGAACCGGCGCGCGGACTGGCCGCCGGGATCGAGAAATCCCAGATGCAGGCGAGCGGGCGCCGAGACGTTGACGACGTCGTCTGTCACTTTGTCCCCTGAACTTGCGTGCCCGCACCCTATTATTGCGGCGAATACCGATGGGGCAAGCGTAGTGGAGGAGAAAACCATGGCAGCGAAGACCCATTCCGACGCCGAGGTGACCAAGCGACTGGAGGCGGAGCTGCCCACATGGCGGCTCGAGGACGGCTGGATTCGCCGCACCTACAAGACCGCAGGCTGGAAGGGCACGCTGATGGTGATCAATGCCGTCGGCCATCTGGCCGAGGCCGCATTCCACCATCCCGACATCACCGCGTCCTATGCCTGGGTCGAGGTGCGCCTGGTGAATCACGCCGCCAAGGGGATCACCGATTCGGACTTCGCCCTCGCCAAGATGATCGAGCAGGTGGTCATGTGGCAGCCGGGCAAGGAGGACGGGCCGCTGTCGGGCACGCCGGACGATCCGCGCTTCGCCTATATCAAATACGACAAGAGCTGAGACCTGCCGGCGGGGATTTGATCTTCGCCGCCAAGGCTGTAGTTTGCATCACGGGCACAGAAAGCGAATGGTTTTGCAGAACGCATGGATCGACGGGAAACCGGCGTCCACACAGGAGGCTGTGTCCGCAGCGGCGGAGCTGATCGGCCGAAGCCGCCTGCCTCTCGTGACCGGACTTTCGACCGATATCGCAGGCATCAAGGCCGCGGTCGCCCTGGCGCAGATCGCCGGCGGGGCGATCGATCATGCCGCCTCCAAGGGCATCTACCCGCTGATTTCGGCAATGCGCGACAGCGGCATGATGCTGGCCGCACCGTCCGAGATCCGGCGCCGCGCCGACCGCGTGCTGGTGATCGGCGACGACGCGTTCGAAGACGCGCCGGACATGCCGGACTACCTTTTCGAGGAAAAACCCGATCTCGGCGAAGCAACCCGCGGCGTCGAGCGACAGGTTCTGTGGCTGGGCGCCGGCGACGACGTGCCGGACCTGCCGGAATCGGTCGCGCTGCACGGCATCGACTGCGCCGGCGACGATCTCCTCGACGCGCTGTCGGCGATCCGCGCCGAGTTGGCCGGGCACCAGCACGGCGCCGGACCGCTGCCCGCGCCAACCGTGCAATTCGTCGCCGAATGGCTGAAGGAGGCGGCGTTCGGCTGCGCCATCTTCGCGCCGGCCAGCCTCGACAGCCTCACCATCGAGATGCTCGCCGGGCTGGTCTTCGACCTGAACGCCGAGACCCGTTTCACCAGCCTGCCGATGCTGCGGAGCGACCAGGCCTTTGCTGCGGCGCAGGCGACCATCTGGACGACCGGATTTCCGCTGCGCAGCGGTTTCGGCCGCGGCTATCCCGATCACGATCCGCATCTGTATCGCGGCGAACGGCTGATCGCCGACGGCGAGGCGGATATGGCGGTGCATGTCGCCGCGCTGGACGGCCAGGACGAGATCGAGCCGGAGTGGTCCGGCAAGGTGCCGGTTGTCGCACTGTGCGGCGAGGCGACCGACTGGACCCATCCGCCGAAGATCGCCTTCGCCGTGGCGACGGCCGGCCGCGATCACGACAGCGTCCTCTACGACAATCGCTTCGGCGGCTTCGTGCCGGTCGCGGCGTCGCGGACAAGCGGTGACGCCGGCGGGCACATGACGGCGGCGGCCGTCCTTGCGGCGATCGCCGCGCATCTGGGACAGACGACGACGGAAGCGGCAGCATGATCGTCGGACGGAAAGGGGCGTCTGCATGCTGACGCATTTGAAGAACGGCCATGTCGTCGACCCGGCCAACGACCGGGACGTGGTAGGGGATCTGTATCTCGCCGACGGCGTTGTCGTCGATGCGCCAACGGACGGTCGCCGGCCCAACGAGACGATCGACTGCAAGGGGCTGATCGTCATGGCGGGCGCCATCGACATTCATTCCCACATCGCCAGCGGGCACGTGAACACGGCGCGGCTGCTGCTGCCGGAATATCACCGGGCCTTCCAGTCGCGGCCGGGGGCGACCGGCCTGTCCAAGGTCGGCTGGACCACCGAGGAAACCGGCCTGCGCTACGCCGAAATGGGCTTCACCACCGTGGTCGAGCCCGCCATGGCGCCGTCCTCGGCGCTGCATTCCCATCTCGAACTCGCCGACATCCCGATCATCGACAAGGCAACTCTCGTCGTCCTCGGCAATGACGATTTCCTGATGGCGATGATCCGCGACGGCGAGAGCGAGAGCGCCATCGCCGACTATGTCGCCTGGACCGTCTCGGCGTCGCGGGCACTCGGCGTCAAATGCATCAATGCCGGCGGCTCCGCGGCCTTCAAGGAGAATGTCCGCAAGTTCGACTTCGACGACATCGTGCCCGATTACGGCGTCTCGTCGCGCAAGATCGTCAAGACGCTGCAGGGCGCCGTGAACGGGCTCGGCATCCCGCATCCGCTGCATGTTCATTGCAACAATCTCGGCGTGCCAGGCGATTCCGCCTCGTCGGCCGAGGCGACCATCGGCGCGGCCGAGGGCCTGCCGATGCATCTCGCCCACATCCAGTTCTACGGCTACGGCACCGAGGGCAAGCGCGGCTTTTCCTCGGTCGGGCAGCGGCTGGCGGACCTCGTCAACCGGACGCCGGAGGTCACCGTCGATATCGGCCAGGTGATGTTCGGCCAGACCGTGACGATCTCCTCGGACGAGATGCGCCAGTTCGCCGGCCGGCCGCAGGCCAGCCCCGGCAAGACGATCATCTTCGACCACGAGGCCAATGGCGGCGGCGTGGTGCCGATGGAATACAAGCAGAAGAGCTTCTTCAACGCGCTGCAATGGGCGATCGGGCTGGAGCTGTTCCTCCTGATCGAGGACCCGTCGCAGGTGTTCTTCACCACCGACCATCCCAATGGCGCGCCGTTCACCAGCTACCCGGACATCTTCGCGCTGCTGATGGACCGCGGCGTTCGTCAGCTCTGGCTCGACGCGCTGCCGAAATCGGTGGTGCGGATGACCAGCCTGCCGGAGATCGCCCGCGAATACACCTTGCGGGAGATCGCGACGATGACCCGCGCCGCCCCGGCCCGCCTGCTCGGCACGTCCGATCGCGGGCATTTGGGGGCAGGGGCCGTGGGCGACGTGGCGATCTACCGTCCGGGCCACGACAAGGCCGAGATGTTCGGGCGTGCGGCCTATGTCTTCAAGGACGGGACGCTGGTCGTGAAGGACGGCACCGTCGTCAACCGCACCAAGGGCCGCACGCTGACGGTCCGGCCAGAGGCGGACAAGGCGATGGCCAGGCGCCTCGACCGCTATTTCGACGAACGCTTCGGTCTGCCGTCGCGCTGGTTCGAGGTGCCGGACTTTGCCATCGGCCAAGAGGATCCGTTCAAGGTGATGCCATGCCGGACGTGACACAGGACGCGCCGTCCACGGCGATGACCCGCAATGGCGTCATCATCGACGACACCTTCGCCGAAGCGTTTCCGATGAGCGGAACGGCCATCCAGGTCACCGCCGATTCCGAAAAATGGGCGATGGAGGCAGCGCGCTCCTTCACCGGCTTTGCCACCTCGGTGATCGCCTGCGGCTGCGAGGCCGGCATCGACCGCGTCGTGCCGCCGAGCGAGACCCGCGACGGCCGGCCGGGCGTGCGCATTCTCCTGTTTTCGATGGACAAGGACGGGCTCGCCAAGCAGCTCGGCACGCGGCTCGGCCAGTGCATTCTCACCAGCCCGTCCTCGGCCTGCTACGCCGATTTCGACAGCGAGACGCAGATCGATCTCGGCTCGGCCATCCGCTATTTCGCCGACGGCTGGCAGATATCGAAGAAATTCGCCGGCCGGCATTTCTGGCGCATGCCGGTGATGGAGGGCGAATTTCTCTGCGAGGCGACGACCGGCATGACCGGCGACGGTGTCGGCGGCGGCAATCTCCTGTTCATGGCCCGCACCGGCGCACAGGCGCTGGCGGCAGCCGAGGCGGCACTCGCGGCGATGCGTGCGGTGCCCGGCGCGATCATGCCGTTTCCCGGCGGGATCGTGCGCTCCGGCTCCAAGGTCGGCGGCAAGTACAAGGGCATGATGGCCTCCACCAACGATGCCTATTGCCCGACCCTGAAGGGCGTCACCCCATCGGCTCTGACGCCCGATATCGGTTCGGTGCTGGAGATCGTCATCGACGGCCTGTCGAAGGAGGCGGTCGCCGATGCCATGCGCGCCGGGCTGAAGGCGGCGGTCGATCTCGGACCCGACAAGGGCGCCCTGCGGATCGGCGCCGGCAATTACGGCGGCAATCTCGGACCGCATCACTTCCATCTGAAGGAGCTGGCGCCATGAGCGGGCTCACCTTCCGCAAGCGGGCCGAACCGGATCAGCGCATCGACCTGTCGGCCCTGATCCCGTCGCGCCTTGCCGGCCTCACCACGACCCAGATCGCCTCGCTGCCGATCGGCACGACCCGCTGGCTGGTCACCGTCGGCGACCTTTTCGACGTGTCGGGCGACGATCCGGAGCGATTGCGCTTCGAGGGTGGCTCGCTCCGCTTCGACCGGATCGGCGAAGGGCTCGATGGCGGCGAGATCCATGTCGAGGGCGACGCCGGCTGGCGGGCCGGCCGGGTGATGAGCGCCGGACGGCTGACAGTGACGGGCTCGGCCGGCGGCTTCGCCGGTTCGGCCATGAGCGGCGGTGAACTGCGCATCGAGGGCGATGCCGGCCACTTTCTCGGCGGTCCGCTGGCCGGCGAGATGGCGGGCATGTCGGGTGGGACGATCCGCGTCGGCGGCGCGGCCGGCGAACGGGCGGCCGATCGCATGCGGCGCGGCACCATCGTCGTCGCGGGCGCGCTCGGCGCCAATGCCGCCAGCCGGATGATCGCCGGCACGCTGATCGCCGGCGGCCGCGCCGCGGGCGCGCCCGGCCGCATGATGAAGCGCGGCACGCTGATCCTGCCCGGCGGGGTCGAGCGCCTGTCGCCGACCTTCCTCGACAACGGCCCGGCCGACCTTCTGATCCTGAGGCTGATGGCCCGGGATATCGCCGCGGGACCCGCCGGTCCGGTGCCCTTCGATGGCGCCCCCATGCGCCGGTTCGGCGGCGACACGGCGGTGCTCGGCATGGGCGAGATCTTCCTGCCGTTGTAAGACGGCGAGACTGCACAATTGCCATGCGACACGGCGCCACCGCTCTGCTGACTTGCCGGAGGGCGCCGCTAGTTCTGCAGCCGGATGCAGCATCGCTGCGTATGTGAAGAGCGTATCCCAGTTCGACCGGGCACCGTCGGATCCCCCAGGAAGGAAACGGCCGAGACGATGATTGACCTGATTTTGACCGTCTGCATGGTGAGCGCCCCGTCGAACTGCCGGGAAGAGCGGCTGACCTATCAGAGCCGCGGCTCGCTGGCGCAATGCATGATGCTGTCGACGCCCTATGTCGCGGCCTGGGCCGGCGATCATCCGCAATGGACGATCAAGAGCTGGAAGTGCCACTGGCCGGAAGATCGCAAGGAAGCGATCTGAGCGGACAGCGCATCAGATCTCGTCTGCTGCCGCGCTGCTCACTGCGGTGAAAAACTAGGCACTGAACAAAATACAGGCAGATTTGATCTGACCCAGGGTCAGGCTTGTCGCTCGACCGGTGGCTTCACCTGCCGGATGGCCGCGTTCCCCGCCTGTCCTTCGCGCATCACCAGTCTGGCACGGGGATTGCTCCCTATGTGACCGGAGCCCGTCGCTGAGAGCGGGACCTGTCAACTGGAGAGCGTGAATGACATCACCTATCAATTGGCTTCGTGGCGCCGTCGCCGCGACCGCGATGAGCGGCGTCGCACTGACCGGTGCCGTGGCGCAGGACGCGCCGTCCGGCGATCCGATCAAGGTCGGCATCCTGCATTCGCTGTCGGGCACGATGGCGATTTCCGAGACCACCCTGAAGGACGCCATGCTGATGCTCATCGAGGAGCAGAACGCCAAGGGCGGTCTGCTCGGGCGTCCGCTCGAAGGTGTCGTGGTCGATCCGGCCTCCGACTGGCCGCTCTTCGCCGAGAAAATGCGCGACCTCGTCTCGGCCCAGGACGTGGCGGCGGTGTTCTGCTGCTGGACCTCGGTGTCGCGCAAGTCGATCCTGCCGGTGGCCGAAGAGCTCAACACGGTCGTCTTCTACCCGGTCCAGTACGAAGGTGAAGAATCCTCGCGCAACATCTTCTACACCGGTGCCGCGCCCAACCAGCAGGCGATCCCCGCCGTCGACTATCTGATGGAGGAAGGCGTCGAGCGCTGGGTGCTGGAAGGCACCGACTACGTCTATCCGCGCACCACCAACAAGATCCTCGAGCAGTATCTCAAGGACAAGGGCGTCGCCGCCGAGGACATCAAGGTCAACTACACGCCCTTCGGCTTCTCCGACTGGCAGACCGAGGTGTCGGCCATCAAGGAATTCGGTTCGACCGGCAAGAAGACCGCCGTCGTCTCGACCGTGAACGGCGATGCCAACGTGCCGTTCTACAAGGAGCTCGCCAACCAGGGCATCGCCGCGACCGACATTCCGGTCGTCGCCTTCTCCGTCGGCGAGGAAGAACTGGCCGGCATCGACACCGGCCCGCTGGTCGGCCATCTGGCCGCCTGGAACTACTTCCAGTCGGTCGATACGCCGGAGAATGCCGAGTTCATCGAGAAGTGGAAGACCTTCATCGGTGACGACAAGCGGGTCACCAATGACCCGATGGAAGCTCACTATATCGGCTTCAACATGTGGGTGAAGGCGGTCGAGGCCGCCGGCACGACCGAGGCCGACGCGGTCATCGCCGCCTTGCCGGGCGTCGAGGTGCCGAACCTCACCGGCGGCATGTCCACCATGCTGGCCAACCACCACATCACCAAGCCCGTGCTGATCGGCGAGATCAACGACGAGGGCCAGTTCGACATCGTCTCGGAGACCGAGGAACTGGTGCCGGGCGACGCCTGGTCCGACTTCCTGCCGGAATCCAAGAAGCTGACCGCCGACTGGACCGACCCGATCAACTGCGGGAACTACAACACCGAGACCGAGACCTGCGGCGGCGCTTCGGCGGAAGCCAAGTAACCGGGTCTGACACCTTCGTCCTCCCAAGACGAACCCGGCGGGGGCGGTCCCAGGCGACCGTCCCCGTCCCCAGCGGCCCTCAGGTGGGATGTGATGCAACAGTTCTTCGAGCGATGCCGGACCGGTCTCATGCTGGTCGCGGGTCTCCTGCTGGCGGCCGGACTTCTGGCAGCGCAGCCAGCGTGGGCGCAGGGCGCCGACCCGGCCACGATCGTCCAGAAATTCGGCGGCAAGCAGAGCTTCAGCGAGACAGAGGCGGTGATCGCGGAAGCGGCGGCCAGCGGCGATGCCGCCCTGGCGCCCGCCCTCAAGGCCCTGCGTGACGGCGACCTCTACTGGCGCAAGAGCGACGAGGCCGTCTTCGTCGGCGCGGCGCGCGGCGACGAGATGGTCCTCACCGATCCGATCACCGGCGAGGCTGCCGGTATAGTCGCCAAGGCGGACGTCACCAAGGTCCGCATCAAGAATTCGATCCGCAACGCGGTCACCGCCGCCCTCGGCACCCTGACCCTGCGCGCCGCCGATCCGGCCCAGCGGCTGCGGGCCGCCAGCACTGTGTTTTCCGACGCCGACCCCGAGATGATTGCCCCGCTGGAAGCGGCGATTGCCGCCGAGACCGACGCCGGCGTCCTGGCCCGGCTGGAAGAGGCGCGCGCTGCCGCGATCCTCGCCTCCGACCGTCCGGCCGCCGAGAAGGCCGAGGCCGCCAAGGCGCTGCAGACGCGCGGCGACCGCGAGGCGCTGAACATGCTGCGCATCTTCGCCGATGCCACCGACGATCCGGTGGCCCGCGAGGCGGCGCGCGAATCCATCGCCGGCATCGAGGCCAACATCGCCTTCTGGAACCAGATGCAGAATGTCTGGTACGGCCTGTCGCTCGGCTCGGTGCTGCTGCTCGCGGCCATCGGGCTGGCCATCACCTTCGGTGTGATGGGCGTCATCAACATGGCCCATGGCGAGATGGTCATGCTGGGCGCCTACACGACCTTCGTGGTGCAGGAGGCGATCCGCGGTTCGGCGCCCTGGCTGTTTCCCTGGTCGCTGACCATCGCCCTGCCGCTGGCCTTCCTCGTCTCCGGCTTCGTCGGTCTCGTCATGGAGCGCGGCCTGATCCGCTTTCTCTACGGCCGGCCGCTGGAAACGCTGCTGGCGACCTTCGGCGTCTCGCTGATCCTGCAGCAGGCGGTGCGCACCGTCTTCGGCCCGACCAACCGCGAGGTCGGCAATCCCGACTGGATGTCCGGCGCCTTCGATGTCGGGCTGATGTCGATCACCTGGAACCGGCTGTGGATCATCGTCTTCGCGCTGGTCGTCTTCCTGGCGCTGCTCGCCGTCCTCAACCGCACGCCGCTCGGCCTGCAGATGCGCGCCGTCACCCAGAACCGCAAGATGGCCTCGGCCATGGGCATCCGCACCCCCTGGGTCGACGCCATGACCTTCGCACTCGGTTCCGGCATCGCCGGCGTCGCCGGCGTCGCGCTCAGCCAGATCGACAATGTCTCGCCGAGCCTCGGCCAGGGCTACATCATCGACAGCTTCATGGTCGTGGTGTTCGGCGGGGTCGGCAATCTGTGGGGCACGCTGGTCGGGGCGATGAGCCTCGGCGTCCTCAACAAGTTCCTCGAACCCTATGCCGGCGCCGTCCTCGGCAAGATCATCGTGCTCGTCCTGATCATCCTCTTCATCCAGAAACGGCCGCGCGGCCTGTTCGCCCAGAAGGGGAGGTTCGTCGACGCATGATTCTCGCGCGCTTCCTCGGTCCCCGCATCTTCATCCTCGTCGCCGTGATCCTGGCTGCGGCGATCCTCGTGCCGCTGGCCAATCTCTGGCTGCCGGCCAGCCATCCGCTGCATGTGCCGTCCTATGCGGTGCCGCTCTTCGGCAAATATATCTGCTACGCGCTGCTGGCGCTCGCCCTCGATCTGGTCTGGGGCTATGTCGGCATCCTGTCGCTCGGCCATGGCGCCTTCTTCGCCCTCGGCGGCTATGCCATGGGCATGTATCTGATGCGCCAGATCGGCTCGCGCGGGGTCTATGGCGACCCGGTGCTGCCGGACTTCATGGTGTTTCTGAACTGGCAGGAACTGCCCTGGTACTGGTACGGCTTCGACCAGTTCTGGTTCGCCGCGCTGATGGTCGTGCTGGCCCCCGGCATCCTCGCCTTCGTCTTCGGCTATTTCGCCTTCCGCAGCCGCGTCACCGGCGTCTATTTGTCGATCATCACCCAGGCGATGACCTACGCGCTGCTGCTGGCCTTCTTTCGCAACGACATGGGTTTCGGCGGCAATAACGGCCTGACCGACTTCAAGGAGCTGCTCGGCTTCTCGCTGCAGGCCGACACCACCCGCGCCGGCCTCTTTGCGGCGAGCTGCATCGCGCTGGCGGTGGCCGTGGTCATCGTCGGCTGGATCACCCGCTCGCGGCTCGGCAAGCTGATGGTCGCCGTGCGCGACGCCGAAAGCCGTACCCGCTTCATCGGCTGGCGGCCCGAGCATGTGAAGCTCTTCGCCTTCACCGTCTCGGCGGTGATGGCCGGCATTGCCGGCGCCCTCTACGTGCCGCAGGTCGGCATCATCAATCCCGGCGAGTTCGCCCCGGTCAATTCCATCGAGATCGTCGTCTGGGCCGCAGTCGGCGGCCGCGGCACGCTCATCGGCCCGGTGATCGGGGCGCTGCTGGTGAATTTCGGCAAGAGCACCTTCACCGCCATCGCGCCGGAATTCTGGCTCTTCGTCCTCGGCAGCCTGTTCGTCTTCGTCACCCTGTTCCTGCCCCGCGGCATCGTCGGCACCATCGACCATGGCTGGAACGCCTGGCGTGCCCGGCGCGGCGATGCCGACCGCGAAAAGGGCGAGGCGGTCGACAAGACGCCCGTGCCGGCGCCGGGGCCGGCGGAATGACCATGATGGACCAGATGACCGACGCCCCCGACAAGACCATGGCCACGGCAGGCGGGCCGGCCGCGCCTGCCGGCGATGCAGACGTCGCACCGCCGCCGCCGATCGTCTCGCCGCACCCCTATGCCACCCAGCGCGCCGCCCTGCTGGCCGAGCGCGAAGCCCTCGGCCAGGCGCGGCGCGACACGCTGCTCTATCTCGACGGGGTCACCAAGAGCTTCGACGGCTTCAAGGCGATCAACAATCTCTCGCTGGTCATCCAGAAGGGCGAGATGAGGGCGATCATCGGCCCGAACGGCGCCGGCAAGACCACCATGATGGACATCATCACCGGCAAGACCCGGCCCGACGAGGGCGAGGTCTATTTCGCCGGGAATGTCGACCTGACCAAGCAGGACGAGGCCGCGATCGCCAATATGGGCATCGGCCGAAAATTCCAGAAGCCGACCGTCTTCGAGAGCCACACGGTCGCTGACAACATCCGCATGTCGATGGCCGGATCGCGCTCGATCTTCGCCGCGCTCCTACACCGCGACAGTGCCGGCGAGCGCCAGACTGTCGCCGACATTCTGGAGACGACGCGCCTGACCGCCAAGGCGGGCACGCTGGCGGCCGATCTCAGCCATGGCCAGAAGCAGTGGCTGGAGATCGGCATGCTGCTGGCGCAGGATCCCGAACTCCTGCTGGTGGACGAACCGGTGGCCGGCATGACCGACGCCGAGACCGAGGAGACGGCGCGGCTCTTGCGCGAGATCGCCCGCACCCGTTCGGTGGTCGTCGTCGAGCACGACATGCATTTCGTCCGCGCCCTCGACGTCAAGGTCACCTGCCTGCACGAGGGCTCGGTGCTGTCCGAAGGCACGCTCGACCATGTCTCCGCCGATCCGCGTGTCGTCGAGGTGTATCTTGGGCGGTGATTATGCCGACAACTGTTTTAGTTCTTTGATGTACTTCTTCTCCAGGAAAATAATGTCGTCGCCCCACTCAAACACAGAGACATCCTTTGCATCCCAGTCTTCGGGGAGATGGGAAACGAAATCTTGCCAGATTCCCTTTGAGAAGCGTTCTTGGCCGTACCACCGCCGCAACATAAGTTCACGACGAACCTTAACCCAGCCATAGGTGGCCAAGTGGTCGATCGCGTTGAGGATTTCATATTCGTGACGCCGTGCCATTTTGCGCTCCTTATCCAGAATTAGTATCTACAAAATAGAATTAGCGCGCACTAAGTTGGGTGTCAATATGCTGACCGTTTCGAACGTCGATCTCTATTATGGTGCGGCGCAGGCGCTGCGCGGCGTGTCGCTGAATGCCAGGAAGGGCGAGATCACCTGCGTCCTCGGGCGCAACGGCGTCGGCAAGACCTCGCTGCTGCGGGCCATCGTCGGCCAGCAGCCGATTCGCGCCGGCCAGATCGCCCTCGACGGCGACAATCTCGGCCGCGAGGCGCCCTATACGCGGGCCCGACGCGGCATCGGCTTCGTGCCCCAGGGCCGCGAGATCTTCCCGCTTTTGACGGTGAAGGAGAATCTCCAGACCGGCTTCGCGCCGCTGAAGGGTGCCGACCGGACCATCCCCGACCATGTCTTCGAGCTCTTCCCGGTACTCGCCGACATGCTGGGCCGGCGCGGCGGCGACCTGTCCGGCGGCCAGCAGCAGCAACTGGCGATCGGCCGGGCGCTGGTGACGCGGCCGCAGCTTCTCGTCCTCGACGAGCCGACCGAGGGCATCCAGCCGTCGATCATCAAGGATATCGGCCGGGCCATCCGCTATCTGAAGGACCAGTCCGGTCTCGCCATCCTGCTGGTCGAGCAATATCTGGATTTCTGCCGCGAGCTTGCCGATCAGGTCTACATCATGGACCGCGGCGAAATCGTCTTCGACGGCCCCGCCGAAGGCCTCGACGATCCCGAGGTACGCCGGCATCTGACGGTGTGATCCCGATCTCCGCGATGATCGCCCTCGCTTCAGTCTTCCCGAGCGGCATGTTAGAAAGGATGACACGGTCGCGGCCGATGTCTCTCGATCTGCGGCATGTGGTGCGTTCCGCTTTCGGGAGGATACCCAGTGCGCTTCATCGCGACGCTTCTTGCCTGCCTTTGTCTTGCCGGTGCCAGTCAGGCGCAAACGCTGGTCAAGCCCGGCGAGGTCGATCAGATCGTCGACATCGCCCGCGGCTTCGGCTCCGGGACATTGGAAAAGGACGAGACCGAATATGTCCGGGGGCGCATCAATGGCACGCTCTACGTGATCTTCTTCAACGACTGCAATTCCGACAGAAGCGAGTGCCAGAGCCTTCAGTTCTATGCCTCCTGGGACGGCGTCCCTGTCGATCAGGCCGCCATCAACGGCTGGAACCGGGACAAGCGCTTTGCCAAGGCTTATATCGACGCCGAGAACGATCCGGTGCTGGAGATGGACGTCAATCTGCGCCACGGAGTCACCCGCGGCAATCTCGAGGATACGTTCGACTGGTGGCGTCTGTCCCTGAGAGAGTTCAAGTCGGGCATCCTCAAGCTCTAGGGCCACTCGCGGCTTCCGGTGGCCAGCCGTGGGGCTGGAATTCGCGCCCGGTCGCACTCTTGCCGTTCATGCCGGGACCTGCGAGCCTCGCGCCATCTCCACGCATCCCCTCGGACAGATCATCATGAGAGACGCAGCCGGCGCCCCGTCGGATCAAGCCGCTTTGCCGCGCGTCCGCGCCGGCCTGCCCGCATGAGCGCGGTGCGCGACCTGCCGGTGACGGACCAGCCGGTTCCGCGCCGCATGCAGCGCTCGGAAGGGTCGGCGTCGGCGCAGTTCCGCGTCGTCGACAAGCGAACCCGCCTGCAGCGGTTGCACCAGTCCGGCTGCCTCAAGCTGCGGTTTCCGCGGCTGCCGCGCCAGCAGGCCGAGGCGATCCTCATCAACAGTTCGGGCGGCCTAACCGGCGGCGACCGGCTGGCGCAGGATTTCACCGTGGCGGCCGGGGCCGATCTCACCGTCACCACCCAGGCCTGTGAACGCATCTACCGCGCCTCGGGCGGCGATACTGCCCATGTGACGACGCGCGCGACGCTGGAAGCGAAGGCACGGCTCGCCTGGTTGCCGCAGGAAACGATCCTCTTCGATGGCGGCCGGGTGCGACGCACGCTCGAGGTCGAGGCCGCGCCGGATGCGCGCTTTCTCCTGTGCGAATCGCTGATCCTCGGCCGCGAGCTCATGGGCGAGAGCGTGACCGCGGGCCATTTCCACGATCGCTGGCGGGTGCGGCTCGGCGGCCGGCTGGTCTTTGCCGACGACCTGCAGCTGTCCGGTGACATCGCCGCGGCGATGGCGGAGCCCGCCTCGCTCGGCCCGAACCGCGCGCTGGCGACGGTAGTGGCCCATCTGCCCGACGCCGAGGCCCGCCTCGACGGGCTGCGCGCTGCGATCGGCGAAGACGGCGGCGCCAGTCTCGTTGGTGGTCTTCTCGTCGCCCGCATCCGGGCCGCGTCCGGCTTTCATCTGCGCCAGCGGCTCGTGCCGGTGCTTTCGGGTCTGGCGGACGGGCCGTTGCCGCTTGTATGGTCGCTATGACGCATCTGCGAAGGAACCCGGCATGCAACTGACCCCGCGCGAAAAGGACAAGCTGCTCGTCTCGATGGCCGCCATGGTGGCGCGCCGCCGGCTGGAACGCGGCGTGAAGCTGAACCATCCCGAGGCGATCGCGCTGATCACCGATTATGTGGTGGAAGGTGCGCGCGACGGCCGCAGCGTCGCCGACCTGATGGAGGCCGGCGCCCATGTGATCACGCGTGACCAGGTGATGGAGGGGATTGCCGAGATGATCCACGACGTCCAGGTCGAGGCGACCTTTCCCGACGGCACCAAGCTGGTGACGGTGCACGAACCGATCCGCTGATCCGGGCGATCTGCGGCCTGGGGCCTGCGCTACCGGACGCGTTGCCTATCGCCGTTCCGTTGCCGGGGCCTCGGCCAGTGTGTCCGCCTTCGCGGCGGGTTCGAGGGAGGACACGGTGATGTCCGGCTCGTCGGCTGCGACAGCGACGGGCGCGTCTCCGACGAATCGGAACCCCTGTTCGATGACGGAATAATAGGCGGGACCGGTGACGGGACCGATGGTGACAGTGCGGACCATCAGGGGCTGCGCCGGTCCGACGGGACCGAGGAGCAGACCGAGAAACGCCGCGATCAGAAGCGACCTCAGCATGTGAACTCCAACCTGTTGTGCGGTTGCGCGGTCCGATCGTTCGATGCCGGACCTTTGCCTTCTTCCGCAACGTCATTATGCGACGTTTCGTTCCGCGCACCAGCTCTTTTTGCGCAAAGCCGTTAACGCGGAGCCGAGACATAACCCGCGAAAGTTTCACGAGTTCTTGCTGGCGCAACCTTGGTTATCGGTAGGCTTTCCGAAATCCTACAGGCCATCCCGCCGCTCTTCGCATCTGCGAGATCAGCGCCAGAAAGCCTTTGACACCGGTTAAGCCGGCTTCCATGATCGCGCCCGAACCCGCCGTGCCGGACGGCCTTTCGAGGCGGTGCTGGCGGTGGGCTGGACGCGACCCATATCGGGGCGCCCGTCGACCAATCTGAGGGACATCCGCATGCTCACACGCTTCGCCATTGCCGCCGCAACCCTGGCCGCCGCAACAGTGCCCGCCTTCGCCCATCTCGATCCGGTTGCGCATGGCTCGCTGGCCGCCGGCGCGTCGCATCCGCTGCTCGGCTGGGACCACGTCCTGGTGATGGTGGCCGTGGGCCTGTGGGCTGCCACGCTCGGCGGCCGTGCGCGCCTTGCCGTTCCTGTCGCCTTCGTCGCCGCCATGGGGGCTGGCTTCGTGCTGGCCCTGAACGGCCTGTCGCTGCCCTTCGTCGAGCCGGTGGTCATGGCGTCGGTCGTCGCCCTCGGCCTGCTGGTCGCCGCCGCGGTTCGCCTGCCGGTTCCGGCCGCGGCCGCAGCCGTCGGCGCCTTCGCCCTGTTCCATGGTTCGGCCCATGGCGCCGAGCTCGGTTCGGCCGGCGCGCTTTCCTTCGGCCTCGGTTTCGTGGTGGCCACGGCCGCGCTGCATGGCGTCGGCCTGGCGCTCGGCCATTCCCTGACCGTCGGCCGCCAGCCGCTGATCGTCCGGGCGCTCGGCGCGGCCTCGGCGCTTGCCGGCCTCTACATGATCGCGGCCTGAGCCACGTGACGCATCCGGGCTCTGGCCCGCAGACGACAGGGCTCGCCCGGAGACGGGCGGGCCTGAGTAAAGAGCAACGGCGTGCCTGAGTTCATCCGGGCGCCGCAGCCTGTCGGCGAATACGACCTGATGGCGATCGGCCCCGTGCTGCTGGTGGTTCTGGCGATCATCGCCATTCGCAAGCTCTGGAGGAATGGATCATGATCCCCGGCGAAATCCTCACCCCCGACGGCGATATCGTCCTCAATGACGGCGCCGAGCCGATCACGCTGATGGTCGGCAATACGGGCGACCGGCCGGTCCAGGTCGGCAGCCATTTCCATTTCGCCGAAACCAATCCCGCACTCACCTTCGATCGCGACGCCGCGCGCGGCATGCGGCTGGATCTGGCCGCCGGCACCGCCGTGCGCTTCGAGCCCGGCCAGACCCGCGAGGTCACGCTGGTGCCGCTGGGCGGCGCGCGCAAGGTCTATGGCTTCAACGGCAAGGTGATGGGCGCGCTCTGACCGGCGCGACGTCGGCGCCGCTGAGGCGCCACCCCTGATTCCCGGCCGTGAGGACGATGGCTGCAAGCCTGGCCAGATGGCACGGGCGCGGCTTGGTGCGAGCTGGAAAAGGGGGACGGGCGAATGTGCGACCATTGCGTGATCGACAGCGTGAAGAGCCGGATGCTGAGCAGGCGCGGACTTCTCGGCGGCGGGCTCGCCGCGGCCGCGGCGGGCATCGCCAGCTCGGCCTTTGCGCAGGACGCCGCCAGGCCGGCGGCCGCCTCCACGATGCCGGCCAATTCCATCGCCGACCTGACCCATGAGCTCTATCCGGAGTTCCCGACCTTCTTCGGCGACCAGCAATTCTTCATGGAGCAGAAATTCTCCTACGCCGAGCACAAGTTCAATCTGTTCGAGCTGCGGGTGAACGAGCACACCGGCACCCATGTCGACGCGCCGCTGCACTTCTCCGCCGACGGCCAGTCGGTTGCGGAGATCCCTGTCGACAAGCTGATGGCGCCGCTGGTCTTGGTCGATATCCGCGAGAAGGCGGAGAAGGATGCGGACGCGCAGGTCACGCCCGACGATCTGAAGGCCTGGATCGCGGCCCATGGCGACATGCCGGAGAATTGCTGCGTGGCGATGAATTCCGGCTGGGCCCGGCATCTGGACACCGACAAGTTCCGCAATGCCGACCAGGACGGCACGATGCATTTCCCCGGCTTCCATGTGGAGGCGGTGCAGATGTTGCTGGAGGGATCGACCGTCGGCATCGCCGTCGACACGCTGTCGCTCGACTTCGGCATGTCGCCGGACTTCGCCGTGCATTACGCCTGGCTGCCGGAAGGCCGCTGGGGGCTGGAGTGCATCGCCGGGCTCGACGACATGCCGGCGACGGGGGCGACGCTGATCGTCGGCGCGCCGAAGCATCGCGGCGGCTCGGGCGGTCCGGCCCGCGTCTTCGCACTCACCTGAGGGGACAGGCCATGGCAACGGCACCGCTGGTTTCGGATGCACAGGCCAGCCCCGAGGTGCGCGCCGTCTTCGACGACATCCGCGCGACCCGCGGCTCGGACTTCGTCAACAATTTCTGGCGCGTGCTGGCCGCCGATCCGGCGACGCTGAAGCGGACATGGGAGGAGGTGAAGGCGGTGATGGGCGCACCGGGCGCGCTCGACCCGCTGACCCGGGAGATGCTCTACATCGCCGTCTCGACCACCAATGGCTGCAGCTATTGCGTTCATTCCCACACGGCCGCGGCGCGGGCGAAGGGGATGACCGATGCGCAATATGGCGAGTTGCTGGCCGTCTTCGGCCTTGCCGCCAGGACCAACCAGTTGGCGCAGGCGCTGCAGGTGCCCGTGGACGACGCCTTCGAGGTCTGATCGCCGGCTCAGGAGACGAGGCGTGGTTCAGTCGCCATTGGCCTTGGGAATGGCGCTCGGGGCGTTGGACAGGCCGCGGCGAATGGAGCCCAGATCGACGGCGACGGTCGGCTTGGTGATCCGGTAGGCGCGGTCGGACCCGGCGCCGGGCGTGCCGATCGTGTCGCTGGTGCCGAAGCTGGTGACCGACGAGGTGCCGGCGCCGTCCTCGGAGCGTGCCAGCCCTTCGGCATTGAGGCTGTTGATCGTCGACGAACCCTCGCTCGCCAGACCCTCGGTGGTGTTCGCGCCGAGGCCGGTGCTGCCGGAACTCCCCCCCGGTGCGATCGGGTCCGTGAGGGTGGGCGATGCGCCCGTATCCGACAGGCTCGACCCCGATCCGAGGCCGCCCGTGCTGCCGATGCCGCTGGCGCCGGAGCCGGTGACGACACCGCTGCCCGACGATCCGCCGATGCCGGACGAGCCCCCGGCACCCGAAGAGCCGCCGACGCCGCCGGAGAGCTGGGCCAGTGCGGGAGCTGCGGTCAGCACCGCGGCAATTGCGATCAGGGGGGTGAGGGATCTGCGCATGGCCTCTGCCTTCCGGTTTCACGGCGCGGGTCGGTGGGTGTCAGCGGCCCGCTGCCTCTGATCACCAACTCCGCGTGCTTCCGACCGGTTCCCGAACGCCGACAGCGACGCGCCGCCTACCGCCGGATGATGGCGCGGTGGGAGCCGGCCGAACGGCCGCGGGTCACCTCGCTGCGGCCGACGGCACCGGGGCCCTGCCGCGCGAAGCTGCCGGCATTGATGCCGTTGAGGTCGGACCGGCCTTCGACCGCGCGTTCCGCCGTGCTCGGCTGGGCGGCGCGGCTGCGGGGCCCCTTCGGCTTCAGATAGCTGTCGTCGAAATTCTTGCCGTAGGCCCGCTCGGTGACCGTGTCGCCGAAGACGTCGGCGCCGCGAATGCGGGGACCGGCCGGTGCTGCGGGCGAACCGCCGATGCGCATGCCCGATGCCGACGAGCCCGGAACGTCGCCCATCGGCCCCGGATCGTAGGCCTGGGCGAGGGCGGCGCCGGGCAGAAGCAGCGCGGCGAGGAGGGCGAAGCGGATCATCTGGGCTCCTGGATCGGGGGCGCGCGGCCATGGTCGGCATGCGCGCCGCGGGGGCCGAATTGCCGCCAGTCTCGCGCCGAACGGCAAAACCGGGAAGACAAGCTTTCGCGACCGACATATGGTCGCTGATGGTGCGCCGCAACGAGAGCGGCCGTATCCTTAGAATTCGACCCGTCTGGAGATCGCCCATGCCCGCCCGGATCGCTCGCTCTTCCTATGCCGCCATGTTCGGCCCGACGACCGGCGACAAGGTGCGCCTGGCCGACACCGAACTGTTCATCGAGGTGGAGAAGGACTTCACCACCTATGGCGAGGAGGTGAAGTTCGGCGGCGGCAAGGTGATCCGCGACGGTATGGGCCAGTCCCAGCATTCGCGGGCCGAGGGCGCGGTCGACACGGTGATCACCAACGCGCTGGTCCTCGATCATACCGGCATCTACAAGGCCGATATCGGCCTGCGCGACGGCCGCATCTGCGCCATCGGCAAGGCCGGCAATCCCGACACCCAGGGCGGCGTCGACATCATCATCGGCCCGGGCACCGAAGCGATCGCCGCCGAGGGCAAGATCGTCACCGCCGGCGGCTTCGACAGCCACATCCACTTCATCTGCCCGCAGCAGATCGAGGAGGCGCTGTTTTCCGGCGTCACCACCATGATGGGCGGCGGCACCGGGCCGGCGCACGGCACGCTGGCCACCACCTGCACGCCCGGGCCCTGGCATCTGGCGCGCATGCTGCAGGCCACCGACGCCATGCCGATGAATATCGGCTTCTCGGGCAAGGGCAACGCCTCGCTGCCGGCCGCGCTGGAAGAGATGGTGCGGGGCGGCGCCTGCGCCCTGAAGCTGCACGAGGACTGGGGCACGACGCCCGCCGCCATCGATTGCTGCCTGTCGGTGGCCGACGATCACGACGTTCAGGTGATGATCCACACCGACACGCTGAACGAGAGCGGCTTCGTCGAGAACACCGTCGACGCCTTCAAGGGCCGCACCATCCACGCCTTCCATACCGAGGGCGCCGGCGGCGGCCACGCCCCGGACATCATCAAGGTCTGCGGCCTGCCCAACGTGATCCCGTCCTCGACCAATCCGACGCGGCCCTACACCACCAACACGCTGGAAGAGCATCTCGACATGCTGATGGTCTGCCACCATCTCGACGCGTCGATTCCCGAGGACATCGCCTTCGCGGAAAGCCGCATCCGCAAGGAGACCATCGCGGCGGAGGACATTCTTCACGATCTCGGCGCCTTCTCGATCATCGCCTCCGATTCCCAGGCCATGGGCCGGGTCGGTGAGGTCATCGTGCGGACCTGGCAGACCGCCGACAAGATGAAGCGGCAGCGCGGGCGGCTTCCCGGCGAGACCGGCGACAACGACAATCTGCGTGCCCGGCGCTATGTCGCGAAATACACGATCAATCCGGCCATCGCGCAGGGCATGTCGAAGGAGATCGGCTCGATCGAGGTCGGCAAGCGCGCCGACATCGTGCTGTGGGACCCGGCCTTCTTCGGCGTGAAGCCGATGATGGTGCTGATCGGCGGAACCATCGTGGCGGCCCCGATGGGCGACCCCAACGCCTCGATCCCGACGCCGCAGCCGGTGCATTACCGGCCGATGTTCGGCGCCTTCGGCAAGGCCGTCAGCAATTCCGCGATCTCCTTCGTCTCGGGCGCGGCGATGGCCGACGGGCTGCGCGAAAAGATCGGCTGCGAGAAGGCGTTCCTGGCGGTGGAGAACACCCGCGGCGGCATCTCCAAGGCCTCGATGCGCCTCAATGATGCGACACCCCATATCGAGGTCGATCCGGAAACCTACGAGGTGCGCGCTGACGGCGAATTGCTGACCTGCGAGCCCGCCTCGGTGCTGCCGATGGCGCAGCGCTACTTCCTGTTCTAGGCTTTCCCGAAGAATTGCAGCCGGCGACCGGAGGACGATCGGACCCGCCGCAGCCAAAGGGGAGGAGCCATGATGCACCGCAATGACGTTTCGATCGCCGCACGGGGCAGGGCGCTTGCGCTCGGCCTGGCGCTGGCCGCCATTGGCGCCGTCCCTACGCTCGCGCAGGACGGTGAGCCGCTGACCCTCGATCTGGAGGGACCGGCCGAGCGCACCACCGTCACCTATCTCTGCCGGGACGCGGAGGAGGCCGAACCGGTGGAAATGGCGGTCGAATACATCAATTTGCCGTCCAACTCGCTCGCCATCCTGCCGGTGGACGGCCGCCAGACATTGTTCGTCGATGTCATTTCCGGCTCGGGCGCGAAATACGCGGCCGGCGCGATGGTCTGGTGGACCAAGGGACGGCGCGGCGACCTCTACAGTGAGATGCGCAGCGACCCGAGCCAGACGACGGTCTGCGAAGTGCGCCGCTGATCGGGACGAGTGCTCAGCCGTCGGCCAGCGCAGCGGCACTGGCGTGCAGGGCCGGACGGTAGCCGGCTGCGATCGCCGCGCTGCTCGGCAGCGGCGTTGCCACTGTGACCAGCCCACCCGGCATCTCCCGCACGGCATCGTAGCCCGCCGGCGTCCAGCGCAGGAGGCGATTGTCCAGAACGAGCCAGGGCCGCTCCTCGACGATGACGAAGACGCCGTCGGGCAGCTCGCGTCCGACGCGCTCCGCCCTGCGCTGACGGCGCGTGCCCGTGACAACGCGCGTGCCATGCAGAAGATCGTCGATCTCGCGGCTCGACGGAGCGCCCTGCAGCCCGTTGCCCTCGGCAAAAGCGGACCGATAGGCGAGGGCGGCCGCGCGGCGACATTCCCAGCAGGGCCGGTGGCCGGCGGCAAGCGCCGTCGCCTCGTCGAGGAAGAACAGTTCGGTGTAGCGGCCCGGCGCCATGATCTCGCGCTTGCGGCTTTTGAACGCCAGCGTGCAGACGATCCACGCCTTGTGCTTCCAGCGACTGACGCCGAGGCGGCGCGCGCCGTCATGCAGGATGCCGCGATTGCCCATGAAATCGCCCCTGGCCGGGTCGGCGACGATCTCGCCCAGCGGGGTGACGCGGTTCTGCAGAGCCATGCTGCGTTCCCCTGCCCATCTGCCGACGCATTCCGCGCCATGGTTCTCCCGGCCGAAGGGCTGGTCCGGAGCCACGGGGCACCGTATCGTCGCGGCGCGCACAGTGAAACGGGCATGGCCCTTCAGAAAGAGACAGCGGGATGATCGTCGGCGATACCATCAAGCGGGCTGGAGAATGGACCACGGCGGCGGACACGATCACGCTGGACGAATCGGCGCGCCATCGCCGCCGCATGGCGATGGTCAGCGACGATGGCATCGCCTTCCTGCTCGATCTGCCGGAAGCCCTGCTGCTGGTCGAGGGCGACGCCATCCTCCTGGATGACGGCCGGCTGATCGCCGTGAAGGCCAAGCCCGAGGAGCTCTACGAGATCCGCGGCCGCGATGCCCGCCATCTGCTGGCGCTGGCCTGGCAGATCGGCAACCGGCATCTGGCGGCGCAATTGCTGGACGACCGCATCCTGATCCGCCGCGACGCCGTGGTGCGCACCATGCTGGAGGGGCTGGGCGCCGAGATCGCCGAGACCGAGGCAGCGTTCGATCCCGAAGGCGGCGCCTACGAACCGTCGGGCCATCACCATCCGGTCGAGACGGCCCCGCTTTGAGCCGGCTGACCGACGCAGGCCCGGTGTCGAAGGCGGCATCGGTCGCTTCTCCACATCTGGCCGAACTCCTGACCCTGTTCTCGCCGGCCTTCCCGATCGGCGCCTTCGCCTGGTCGCACGGGCTGGAAACGGCGGTGGCAGAGCGCGTCCTGACGGACGGGGCTTCGGTCGAGGCCTGGGTGCGGGTGCTGCTCGATCGCGGCAGCGCCTGGAACGACGCCGTGCTGCTGGTCGAAGCCTACGCCGCCCACCATGCCGGCGACGCGGCCCGCTTCGCGGCCGTCGCGGAGCTCGCCGAGGCGCTGGCCGGCAGTGCCGAACGCCGCGCCGAGACGCTGGCGCTGGGGGCCGCCTTCGCCGAAGCCTCGCAGCCCTGGGCGGCAACCGGCGATGCGGAGAGCACGGAAGGCGCCGATTCCATCGCCTATCCGGTCGCGGTCGGGCGCTTGGCCGCCAATGCGGGCTTCGGGCTGGACGAGACGCTGCTGGCCTTCGTGCACGGGTTCGCTGCGTCGCTGGTGTCGGCGGCGGTGCGGCTGGTGCCGCTGGCCCAGAGCGAGGCGGTGCGGATCCTGCGGCGGCTGGAGCCGGACATCCGTGTTCTGGCCGAGCGGGCGGGCCGTTCGACTCTGGACGATCTCGGCTCCGCGGCGCTAGGGTCGGACATTGCCGCACTGCGGCACGAAACCCTTCCCACGAGGCTCTTCCGCTCATGATGTCCAAGAACGGTCCCCTGCGCGTCGGCATCGGCGGTCCCGTCGGCTCGGGCAAGACGACCTTGGTCGAAAAGCTCTGCAAGGTGGCGCGCGACAGCTGGTCGATCGGCGTCGTCACCAACGACATCTACACCCGCGAGGACGCCGAGGCGCTGGTCCGGCTGCAGGCGCTGCCCTCCGACCGGATCATCGGCGTCGAGACCGGCGGCTGTCCCCATACGGCGATCCGCGAGGACGCCTCGATCAACATCGCCGCGATCCGCGATCTCAACGCACGCCATCCCGGCCTCGATCTGGTGCTGGTGGAATCGGGCGGCGACAATCTCGCGGCGACCTTCTCACCGGACCTCGTGGATCTGTCGATCTACGTCATCTCCGTCTGCCAGGGCGACGACATTCCGCGCAAGGGCGGACCGGCGATCACGCGCTCGGACCTCCTGGTGGTCAACAAGACCGATCTCGCCCCCCATGTCGGAGCCGATCTGGAGCGGATGCGCTGCGATGCCGCGAAGGGCCGCGGCGACGGCCCGACGATCTTTGCCGATCTGTCGCGCGCCAAGGGGATCGGCGACATCCTTGCCTTCCTGTCCGAACGCGGCGGGATGAGAGCGGTGGAGAGCGCCGCGTGACACGGCTCTGGCTGAAGACGCCGCTGGCGATCCTCGCGGAGGGGGCCGACGGCGGCATCGTCGTGGAAGACGGCCGCATCGTCGAACTGGTGCCGTCAGGTGGTGAGCCGCAGGTGGCGGCGGACGAGGTCTTCGACGCTTCCCGCCACGTTGTTCTGCCGGGTCTCGTCAACACCCACCACCATTTCTACCAGACGCTGACGCGGGCCCATCCGCAGGCGATCGACAAGGAGCTGTTTCCCTGGCTCCAGAGCCTCTACCCGATCTGGGCGCGGCTCGATCCGGACAGTTTCCGCCTGTCGGTGCGGCTGGCCCTGACCGAACTGCTGATGTCCGGCTGCACCACGGCGGCCGACCACCATTACCTGTTCCCGAAGGGGCTCGAGGACGCCATCGACATCGAGGCCAAGGAGGCGGCGGCGCTCGGCATCCGGGTGACGCTGACCCGCGGCTCGATGAATCTCAGCCAGAAGGATGGCGGCCTGCCGCCGGATTCGGTGGTCCAGGACGAGGACGAGATCCTGGCCGACAGCGAACGGCTGATCGGTCGCTTGCATGACCGGTCCGACGGCGCGATGACGCAGATCGCGCTGGCGCCGTGTTCGCCCTTCTCGGTGACGAAGAGCCTTATGATGGCGAGTGCGGAGCTTGCCGACAGGCACGATTGCCGGCTGCACACCCATCTTGGCGAGACCGAGGACGAGAACCGCTTCTGCGTAGAGAGCTTCGGCTGCCGTCCGGTCGACTATCTGGAGGATGTCGGCTGGCTCGGGCCGCGCACCTGGCTGGCCCACGGCATCCACTTCACCACCGACGAATGCCGCCGGCTCGGCGCCCACAAGGTCGGTGTCTGCCACTGCCCGGCGTCCAACGCCGTGCTCGCCTCCGGCTTCTGCCCGGTGAACGAACTGCGCGCGGCGGGCTCGCCCGTCGGCCTCGGCGTCGACGGCTCGGCATCGAACGATGCGTCGAACCTCATCGAGGCGGCGCGCCATGCGCTGATGGTGGGGCGGCTGAACTATCGCTCCGCTGAGGCGGTCACCGCGCGCGACGTGCTGGCCATGGGCACCGAAGGCTCGGCCGCCTGTCTCGGCCGGACCGATATCGGCCGCATCGCGGTCGGCATGCAGGCCGATCTCGCCCTGTTCACGCTGGACGAACTGCGCTTCTCGGGCGCGCACGATCCGATCGCCGCGCTCGTCCTGTGCGGCGCAACCCGTGCGGACCGGGTGATGGTCGGGGGCCAATGGCGGGTCGAGGACGGCATGCCCCTCGGCCTCGACATCGGCCGGCTGCGGGCCGCGCACGGCGCGGCGGCCCTGCGCTTCGCCTGAGCCCTCCGGGGCCGCCTGGCTGCCCCGGAAGCAGGTGTCCTATTCGGCGGCTACGGCCTCGTCGGGCAGCGCGTAGGCGATCACGCTGTCGCCGCGCTTGGTGCCGAGCGAGCCGTGCCCGCCCGCCGCGACCAGCACATACTGCCGCCCGTCTGAGCCCTCGTAGGACATCGGCGTCGACTGGCCGCCGGCCGGCAGCCGGGCGCGCCAGAGCTGCTTGCCCGTCGTCACGTCGAAGCCACGCACGTAATAGTCGAGCGTGCCGGAGATGAAGGCGACGCCGCCGGCGGTGATGACCGGCCCGCCGAGATCCGGCACGCCCATCTCGAAGGGCAGCGGGATCGGCGAGGAATCGCGCACCGTGCCGTTCTTGTGCATCCAGACGGTCTCGCCGGTGGCAAGGTCCGAGCCTGCCACATAGCCCCAGGGTGGCGACTGGCAGGGCAGGCCGAGCACCGAGGTGAAGGGCGACAGCTCGACCGCATAGGGTGCACCGAAATTCTCGTTCAGCGCCGGCAGGGCACCTTCCGGCTGCGACTTGTTGACGACGAGGTCGCTGTCATTGTCGCGCGGCACCAGCTTCGAGACGAAGGCCAGATAGGCGGGCGTCGAGAACATCACGTCGCGCACCGGGTCGATGGCGACGCCGCCCCAGTTGAACACCCCGAAATTGCCCGGATAGACCAGCGAGCCTTCCAGCGACGGCGGCGTGTAGCGGCCCTCGTAGCGATAGCCGTGGAAGGCGATGCGGCAGGCGAGCTGATCGAACAGGGTGGCGCCCCACATGTCGGTCTCGCGGATCGCCGGCGGATCGAAGGACAGCGCCGAGACCGGCTGGGTCGACGCGGTGAAGTCCGGTTCGACGGCACCGCCGGGGACCGGGCTCTCGACCACCGGCAGGGCCGGCTCGCCGGTGCGCCGGTCGAGGACGTAGACCTCGCCCTGCTTGGTCGGCTGGACCAGTACCGGCACGCTCTCGCCCCTGATGGTCAGGTCGAGCAGCGAGGGCTGCGACGGCACGTCGTAATCCCACAGGTCGTGATGGACGGTCTGGAACACCCAGCGCACTTCGCCGGTGGCGATGTCGAGGGCGACGACCGAGGAGGAGAAGCGCTCGACGGCGTCGGAGCGGTTCGCGCCCCACTGGTCCGGTGGCTGGTTGCCGAGCGGCACATAGACCATGCCGAGCGCCTCGTCGGCCGCGGAGATCGACCAGGAATTCGGCGAGTTCGGTGTGTAGGTCTGGCCTTCCGGCAGCGGCGCGATCTGGTCCGGATTGCCCGAATCCCAGGCCCAGACGAGATCGCCCGTCTCGATGTCGTAGCCGCGGATGACGCCCGAGGCCTCGTTGGTGGAGACGTTGTCGAGGACCGTGCCGCCGACGATGACGATGTCCTGCGTCACGACGACCGGCGAGGTCGAGTAATAGGACCCCGGATTGACGTTCGGCATCTTCCGCCAAAGGTCGATCTGGCCGTCGCCGCCACCAAAGCCGGTGCAGACGGCACCGGTGTCGAGGTTGAGGGCGATCAGTCGGCCGTCGGCGGTCGGCATGAACAGCTTGCCGTCGCAGGTGCTGCTGGTCCGCGCAGCGGTCGCCGCCGCCACCGGCTGGTTGCTGGTGGGCGTCTCGGCCGGCGTGGCCGGTGCGGTCGTGGCGTCACCCGCCGCTGCCGGCTGGCCGTCGGTCTGGGGCGCGGCGAGCTGGCCGCTCTGCGCAAGCGCCGTGGCGGTGCCGGTGGGCGTGTCGGAGGCCGGCGACGCTGCATCCGTGGCCGGCGCGGCGGCCGCGTCGGCACTGGCCTGATCGGCCGTGCCCGGCGCCTGATAGGCGAGGCCCCGGCAGGTCAGGTGCTGCAGGGCGAGCTCGCCCTGGATCTGCGGATCGTAGCGCCAGATCTCTTCGCCGGTCGTGGCATCGAGGGCGATGACGTTCTGATGCGGCGTGCACAGATACAGCCGCTCGCCGATCTTCAGCGGGGTGACCTCGAAGGTGGTCTCCACCGGGTCGCCCGGCTGGGTTTCGTCGCCCGTATGGTACTCCCAGGCCACCTGGAGCCGGTCGACATTGTCCGGGGTGATCTGGTCCAGCGGCGTGTAGCGCTGGCCGTAATTGGTGCGGCCGTACTGGTGCCACTCGCCGGCCGGCACGCCGAGATCGTTCGACGCGGTCTGGCGCTCCGGCAGCCGGCCCTCGACCGAGTGCAGATCGGTGAACCAGGAGATGCCGGCCACGACAAGGGCGATGACGAGGGCGCCGGAAAGCGCGAGACCCGATCCGCGCCGCGCCGACGGCGTGACGACGACGCCGTCCAATGCCTGGGCGACATTGCGGCGGCCGAGGCGCCGGGTGATCCACGGCAGGAGCAGGACGAGGCCGAGGATGAAAATGACGCCGCCGCGGGCCGCCAGCGGCCACCAGTCGAAGCCGACCTCCCAGATCGCCCAGACCAGCGTGCCGACGACGAGCGCGGCGTAGAGCGACAGCGCTTCAGGACGGCGGAACTGCAGGAGCAGCGCGGTCGCCAGCATCACGAGGCCGGCGATCAGATAGTACCAGGAACCGTCCGCGACGATCAGCCAGAGGCCGCCGCCGGTGAGGAACAGGCCGGCCAGGGCCAGGATCGCGATCGTGATGAGGGAGATGATCGAGCCGGGACCGGAGCGCATCGGACGTCCTTTCGCTGTGCAGCATGTCGGATCGACCTATCGCCCTCGGCCGGCATGTCCAGCCTTTGGCGCCTGCGGCAATGCAAAATGGACGGGCGGACGGTTGCCGGGTGCCTGACCGCTTCACGCTCGTGAGCCTCGTTACCGCTCCGCCAGCACCGAATAGGGGGCCGGGTAGACCTTCTCCTCGAGGTTCGGCTGCTCGCCGCCCCGATCAACGACGACGAAGTCGCTGGTCTGCGAGAGCGACACCAGAGGGTGGTGCCAGACATTGCGGGCGTAGTTTACGCCCTGGCCGGGGGTGGCGAGGAAGGCCTGGGGCTCGCCGGGCTGGCCGTCCCGATCCGGTGCCACGACGATGAGGAACGGGACAGACTGGAGCGGTACGAAGGCCTGACTGCCCAGCGGATGGCGCTCCATCATCCGGATCTCCACCGGGAAGGCGAAGGGCTGGCCGCGAAAGATGGAGATCAGCGGACGACCGCCCTCGGTCGCGACATCCACATGGGCGAGATCGTGAAAGCGGGTGGTAGTGCCGCCATTGATCGGGAAATGCGCCGCGCCATCGGTCTCGATGACGTCGCCGAAGGGAGCGAAGGCCTCCTTCGTGAGCGGGCGCGCGAACAGCGTCCGGTCGGTCCCGCTCATGATGCCTTGGTACCGTAGAGGCGCAGCCGCGACACGCCGCCATCGGGGAAGATGTCTAGGCGGACATGGGTCACCGGACCGAGGTCGGCCACCTTGTCGAAGGTCCGCTCTTCGTCGGCCGCCAGCCGGGTTTCGTCGAGGAGCAGCGGCCATGCGGCACTTTCCGCCTCGATGGAATCGGGCGCCGGATCGGCCTCGAGCCGCGCGGCACGCAGGCTGAAGCGGTCGGGGAAATTGCCCTTGAAGTGACGGGTGTCGATCAGGAGGTTGGAGATGGTGCCCGCGGTGCCGAGCTTGAGGACGCACCAGTCATTGCCGGGACGGCGTCGGCGGGCCGTCTCCCAGCCATCGGCCATCACCGGCGCGCGGCCCGGCGCCAGCATGTTGGCGGGCGCGCCGTAATGGGCGTCGTTCCATGCAATGGCAGTGCCGCCATTGGTGAGCGCGGCGAGGTCCACGACCTCGTCGGTGCCGACCTCGGACCAGTCCTTGGCGATGGTGCCGTAGACCCGTAGGCGCGCGACACCACCGTCGGGGTAGATATGCAGGCGCAGCCAGCGGAACGGACCGGCAGCGTCGCTGGCGACGATGTTGTGGCTGTCGCCCTTCAGATCCATGCGCGGCACGATGGTCTGCCAGTCGTCCTCGCCCGGCGCGTCCACCGTGTCGGCCGCTTCGAGCGCGGCTTCCGGCGGAAAGTTGCCGGTGAAGAAGGCGGTGTCGATGTCGACGGCGGCGATGGTGCCGCGCTGGCCGAGGCGGATGATCGCATGGTCGTGGCCGGGCGTGCGCTTGCGGCGCGATTCCCAGCCATCCATCCACTTGCCGTGGTCGTCGAAGCGGTCCGGAAAGAAGACCGGAGCCTCGGGGGCGATCATCCGGCTCTTGTCGGCGAAGAAGTCGTCGGTCGCGAAGGTGACCTCGGTGCCGAGCCGCGGATGGGCGAGATCCACATAGCGCTTCAGGAGGTCGTCGGCCTCCGGTGCGGGGTCGGCGGTGATGAAGCGTTCGGAGCTCATGCTGCGTCCTCGAAGATCTGGGCGATGCGCAGGCGGGCGATGCGCTCGACCTGCCGGCATGCGGTGGCGAATTCGGTGGCCTGGTCGTTGTCGACCCGCGCCTCGAAGGCGGCAAGGATGTCGTCCTTCGTCAGGCCCTTCACGGCGATGATGAAGGGAAAGCCGAAGCGCGCGACATAGCGCGTGTTGAGATCGGTGAAGCGGGCAAGCTCCGCCTCGCTCAGCCGGTCGAGGCCGGCGCCGGCCTGTTCGGATTTCGACTGCTCGGTCAGGTCGCCAGCCAGCGCCAGCTTGCCGGCGAGATCGGGATGCGCCTTGAGGATGCCCAGCCGATCGTCCTTCGAGGCGAGGCGGAAGGTCTGGGTCATCGCGGCGGCAAGGCCTTCCGCCGTGTCGTTGGCGGCGCCGAGACCGCGCGCCAGGGTGCGCTCGGCGATGAAGGGCGAATGCTCGAAGACCGAGCCGAACACGTCCACGAAGGCCGTTTTCGACAATCGGCTCGGCCGCCAAAGCGCGGCATGGGGAAAGCGCTCGTGCCAGTGGCGGGCAATGTCGATCCGCCGTGCGACCCAGACGTCGGGCTTCGACTGGACATAGTCGAGGAAGCGGGCCAGCGCCGCGGCGCGGCCGGGACGCCCGACCAGCCGGCAGTGCAGGCCGATATTCAGCATCTTCGCCTGACCGGCCTCGCCCTCCGCATAGAGGACGTCGAAGGCGTCCTTCAGATAGGCAAAGAACTGGTCGCCGGAATTGAACCCCTGCGGGGTGGCGAAGCGCATGTCGTTGGTGTCGAGGGTGTAGGGCACGACCAGAAGCGGCCCGGACTCCGTCTCCTGCCAGTAGGGCAGGTCGTCGGCGTAGGCGTCGGAGGCGTAGAGGAAGCCGCCCTCTTCGGCGGCCAACTCCAGTGTGTGCTGCGAGGAGCGGCCGGTGTACCAGCCGAGCGGGCGTTCGCCGGTGATCGCCGCATGCAGCGCGATGGCGTCCTGCATGTCCCGGCGCTCGTCCTCGCGACTGTAATCCTTGTATTCCACCCATTTCAGGCCGTGCGAGGCGATCTCCCAATCGGCCTCCTGCATCGCCGCGACGACATCCGGGTTGCGCGCGAGCGCGGTGGCCACGCCATAGACGGTGACCGGCATGGCGCGTTCGGTGAACATGCGCCAGAGCCGCCAGAAGCCGGCGCGCGAACCGTATTCGTAGATCGATTCCATGTTCATGTGGCGCATGCTCGGCCAGGGCTGGGCGCCGACGATCTCCGACAGGAACGCCTCCGAGGCCGCGTCGCCGTGGAGGACGGAGTTTTCGCCGCCCTCCTCGTAATTGACGATGAACTGGACGCAGATCCTGGCGTCGCCACTGCCGCCCGGATTGGGCCATGCCGGGGCGGGGGGCGTGCGGCCGTAGCCGAGAAGGTCGCGCGGGTAGCGGGGTGATGTCATGCAGGCTCCGTCAGTCTGCACAAGAGATAGCCCGAACCCGGTGGTCTCTGGAAGCGTCGGCGAGAGACGCCGCGAAGGTCAGCGGCGGCCGCCCACCTCGTCGATATGCAGCAGCATGTCGGCGGGGTCCTCGTAGACCCGGAAGGCGCCGGCCCGCTCCAGCTCGTTGGTGCCGTAACCGCCGGACAGCAGCCCGACGCCGAGCGCCCGGCAGCGCTGCGCGGCCAGCATGTCCCAGATCGAATCGCCGACGACGATGGTGGTGTCGGTCGCAACGCCCAGCTTCTCGGCCGCGGCGATGAACAGGTCCGGATCGGGCTTGGCGTATTTGACCAGGTCGCGGGTGATCACCGGCACCTTGTCCGGATCGACGCCGAGCCGGTCGAGATTGTGCCGCGCGGTCTCCATCCGGCCGCTGGTGGCGATCGCCCATTTGACGCCCGCCTCGGTCAGCGCCGCCAGGAGCTCCGTCGCGCCGGGCAGTGGCCGCACCATGTGGGCGTGCCGGCCATAGGCCTCCGCATGCAACTTGCGCAGGCGCTCCGAGGTCTCCTCGGTGATCTCGCGGTCGGTCTCGCGCAGCAGCTGGTTGGTGAACAGCCCGCCGCTCATGCCGATCTTGCGGTGGATGCGCCAGACCGACAGGGCGATGCCCTCCGAATCGAGCGCCTCCTGCCAGGCGATGACATGCTGGTAGACGCTGTCGACGAGGGTGCCGTCGAGGTCGAAGAGGAAGGCCGGTCCGTCACGCATGTTCTGGCTCCATTGGTGTCGGCCATCCCCGCGGAACGGCTGTCACGGGGGATGTGTGGCGCCAAGGCGCTGCGGCGAGTGGATTATTGTGCAGCGCCCCGCTTTACGGCTCCGCACCGGGCAGTGCAGGATGCTGACCGGATGGTCAAAAAAGCAATGGAACGGCCTCGATGGGCGAAGCAGATCAGGCGCGGCTGACGACGCATGTGCTGGATACGAGTCTCGGTCGTCCCGGCTCCAGCATCGCCGTGGCGCTGACCCGGCTCGGCCCGGACGGCAGCCGCACGCTGGTCTCCGAGGCGGTGACCAATGCCGACGGGCGCTGTGACGCGCCGCTGATGGCGGGCGAGGCCTTCGCGATCGGCGAATACGAGCTGGTCTTCGCCGCCGGCGCCTATTTCGATGCCATGGGCATCGACCTGCAGGAGCCGAAATTCCTCGGCGACGTGGTGCTGCGCTTCGGCATCGCCGAACGCACCCATTATCACGTGCCGCTGCTGCTCTCGCCCTTCGGCTATTCGACCTATCGGGGGAGCTGATGACGGCGATCTCCGCCCGGCCGATCCGCTTCGTGCTCAACGGCGAGGAACGCGCCGTCGAGGGCGTCGCGACGACGACGACGCTCCTGGAATATCTGCGCCGCACCGAGCGGCTGACCGGCACCAAGGAAGGCTGCGCCGAGGGCGATTGCGGCGCCTGCACGGTGCTTCTGGCCGAATCCGACGGGGCCGGCGGCCTGCATCGCCGGGCGGTGAACGCCTGCATCCAGTTTCTGCCGGCGATGAACGGGCGCGCCATCGAGACCGTGGAGCATATCGGGCGCGACAGGCCGCATCCGGTGCAGACCGCGATGGTCGAGCGTCACGGCAGCCAGTGCGGCTTCTGCACGCCGGGCTTCGTAATGCAGCTGCATGCGGGCTGGCTGACCGGCGCGATTTCGGACCGGGCATCGGTGAAGGATCTGATCGCCGGCAATCTGTGCCGCTGCACCGGCTACGGTCCGATCATCGATGCCGGGCTCGATCTGGCCGCCGAGCCGCTGCCAGACACACGGGCAGAGGACGCGGTGCTCTCCCGCCGCCTGCGCGTCATCGAGGGCGACGCGGTCTTTGCCTATGAGCAGGATGGGGGCCGCTGGTTCGCGCCGACCAATGTCGACGATCTCGCCGACCTCTATGCCGAGCATCCCGACGCCGTGCTCGTCGCCGGTGCGACCGATGTCGGGCTCTGGGTCACCAAGCAGCATCGTGAGCTGCCGACCCTGATCGACGTCAGCCATGTCCGCGACCTGCGGGTGATCGAGGAAGCCGGCGGCCGGGTCTATTTCGGCGCGGCGGTCACCCATCGCGAGGCCCGCGACATCCTCGCTGACATTCACCCGGATCTCGGCGAGATGCTGCGCCGCTTTGCCGGCTACCAGATCCGCAATGCCGGCACGGTCGGCGGCAACATCGCCAACGGCTCGCCCATCGGCGATCTGCCGCCCTGCCTGATCGCGCTCGGCGCGGTGCTGCATCTGCGCAAGGGCGACGATTTCCGCCAGGTGCCGCTGGAAGACTTCTTCCTCGAATATGGAAGGCAGGACCGCGCCAAGGGCGAGTTCGTCATCGCCGTCGAAGTGCCGCGGCTCGAGGACGGCCAGCGCTTCTTCGCCCACAAGATCTCCAAGCGGCTGGATTCCGACATCTCGGCGGTCATGGCCGCGTTCCGTCTGACGGTCGAAGGCGAGGGGCCGGGTGCCCGCGTCACCGAGGCGCGGCTGGCCTTCGGCGGCATGGCGGGCGTTCCCAGGCGCGCCGCGCGGGCGGAGGCGGCGCTGGTCGGGCAACCGCTTGGCCCCGACGCCATCGAGGCAGCCGTCGCGGCGCTGGCGGAGGATTTCACGCCGCTGACCGACATGCGGGCCTCGGCCGGATACCGGCTGAAGACCGCGCAGAACCTGTTGCGGCGCTTCCTGCTTCAGGAAGGGGGCGCGCCGCGCACCGGCCTGTCCGACGTGCAGCCGGAGACTGTTGGCGAAACGGTCGGTGCGGCCTCATGATCGATGAAACCCGCATCCAGGATCGCGGCGCGGCCGGCGAGCCGGCGCCCGCCGAACTCGGCGAGCAGCCGCCGGGCGAGGCCCGCGCCATCCGGGGCGGCGTCAGCGCGGCGCTCGCCCATGACAGCGGCGCCAAGCACGTCTCAGGCGCCGCCCGCTATATCGACGACGATCCGGAACTGCCGGGCACGCTCCAGATCTTCATCGCCATGTCCGAGCGCGCCCATGCCCGCATCCGGTCGATGGATCTCGACGCGGTGCGAGCCGCGCCGGGCGTTGTGGCGGTGCTGACGGCGGCGGATATCCCGGGCCAGAACGACTATTCGCCCGTCTTCGGCGACGATCCGATCTTCCCGCCGCTCGAAGGCGAGGGCGCCGTCGTCCAGTATGTCGGCCAGCCGATCTTCGCCGTCGCCGCCGAGACCTTGGCCCTGGCAAGGGCGGCGGCGAAATGCGCGACAGTCGCCTATGAGGATCTGCCGGCGGCGATCGACCTCGACGCGGCGATCGCCATGGCCGACGAGGCCGGCGAGGATCTGCTGCCGCCGCACGAGATGCGGCTCGGCGACGCCGAGGCGGTGCTCAAGACGGCCCATCAGCGCCTGCGCGGCCGGATCGAGATCGGCGGCCAGGACCATTTCTATCTGGAAGGTCAGATCGCCTCTGCGATCCCGGGCGAGGACGGCGACGTGCTGGTGCGCTCATCGACCCAGCATCCCTCGGAGGTCCAGCACAACGTCGCCAAGATGCTCGGGATTCCCGACCATGCGGTGACTGTCGAGGTGCGGCGCATGGGCGGCGGCTTCGGCGGCAAGGAAAGCCAGCCGGCGCTGTTCGCCGCCGTCGCGGCGCTGGTGGCGGTGAAGACCGGCCGGCCGGCCAAATGCCGGCTCGACCGCGACGACGACATGGTCATGACCGGCAAGCGCCACGAGGTGCGGATCGAGTACGATCTCGGCTTCGACGCCGATGGCCGGATCGAAGCCGTCGATTTCGCCCATTTCGTGCGCTGCGGCTATTCCAAGGACCTGTCCGCGGCGATTGCCGACCGGGCGATGTTCCATGCCGACAACGCCTATGCGCTGCCCGCCGCGCGCATCCATTCGCGGCGGCTGAAGACGCATACGGTCTCCAATACGGCGTTTCGCGGCTTCGGCGGTCCGCAGGGCATGATCGGCATCGAGCGCGCCATGGACCGGATCGCCTTTGCCACCGGTCTCGATCCGCTCGACGTGCGCAAGCGCAATGTCTATCCGGCGCCCGGCAGCGAAGCCGGCCCGGCATCGACGCCCTACCACATGCCGGTCACCGATTCGGTCATCGGCGAGATCCTCGACGAACTGGAGGCGAGCTGCGCCTATCGCGCCCGGCGCGAAAAGATCGCGGCCTTCAATGCCGCCAATCCGGTGCTGAAGAAGGGCCTCGCCCTGACGCCGGTGAAGTTCGGCATCTCCTTCACCACCAGCCATCTCAACCAGGCCGGCGCCCTCGTCCATGTCTACAAGGACGGCTCGGTGACGCTGAACCATGGCGGCACCGAGATGGGGCAGGGCCTGTTCACCAAGGTGGCGCAGGTCGTCGCCGAGGAATTCCAGATCGACATCGACCAGGTGAAGATCACCGGCACCACCACGGGCAAAGTCCCCAACACTTCGGCCACCGCCGCCTCGTCCGGCTCGGACCTCAACGGCATGGCGGCGCAGGCGGCCGCCCGCACCATCAAGGACCGGCTGATCGACTATGCCGTGGAGCGCTATCACGTGCCCCGCGACCAGGTCGTGTTCAAGGCCAACCGGGTGCGGATCGGCAATGCCGAGAAGCGCTTTTCCGATCTCGTCGGCGAGGCCTATCTGGCGCGCATCTCCCTGTCCTCGACGGGCTTCTACGCCACGCCGGGCATCAGCTACGATCGCGACAATGCCCGCGGCACGCCCTTCTATTACTTTGCCTATGGGGCGGCCTGTTCGGAAGTGGTGATCGATACGCTGACCGGCGAGTACCGGCTCTTGCGCACCGACATCCTCCACGATGTCGGCCGGTCACTGAACCCGGCCATCGACCGGGGCCAGATCGAGGGCGGCTTCATCCAGGGCATGGGCTGGCTGACCATGGAAGAACTCTGGTGGGACGACGCCGGACGGCTGAAGACCCATGCGCCGTCGACCTACAAGATCCCGACGGCCAATGACCGGCCGGACGATTTCCGCCTGGCGATCTGGGAGAAGGGCGAGAACCGTTCCGAGACGATCTATCGCTCCAAGGCCGTCGGCGAGCCGCCCTTCATGCTGGCGATCTCGGTGTTCTCTGCCCTGACCGATGCGATCATCGCGGCGGGTGACGGCCGGGCGTTCCCCGATCTCGACGTGCCGGCGACGCCCGAGCGGGTGCTGGCGGCGGTGGACAGTGTCAGGGGCGCGGCATGAGCCTCGCCGCGGCCCTGCGCGCGGCGCTTGCTGCGGGTGATCCGGCCGTTCTCGTCACGGTGATGGAGGTCCGCGGCTCGACCCCGCGCGAAGCCGGCGCGGCGATGCTGGTCACCGCCGACGGCATGGCCGGCACGATCGGCGGCGGGCGGCTGGAATTCGAGGCCATCGAACGCGCCCGCATGATGCTGGAGGCCGGCGAGGATACGGCCGTCATGGACGTGCCCCTCGGCCCGGAGATCGGCCAGTGCTGCGGCGGCCGCGTCCGGCTCGACCTCGCCCGCGCCGACGATGCCACGCTGCAGGCCTTGACGAGGGATGACGAAGCCCGGCGCGCGGCCCAGCCGACCGTGCTGATCTTCGGTGCCGGCCATACCGGGCGCGCGCTGGCGACGGCGCTGGCGCTGCTGCCCTTCTCGGTGCGGCTCCTCGATAGCCGGCCGGAGACGCTGCACGGCCTGCCCGACACCATCGCGACCGTCGCGGCCGCCCTGCCCGAGGCCGAAGTGGACGCCGCACCGCCGGGCGCCGCCTATGTGGTGATGACCCACGAGCACTCGCTGGACTTCCTGATTGCCGGCGCGGCGCTGGCGCGCGGCGATGCCGCCTATGTCGGTATGATCGGCTCGGCGACCAAGCGCGCGCGCCTGCGCCGCGATCTGGAGGCCGCCGGACGCGGTGGTGACATCGATCGGCTGACCTTGCCGATCGGCGGTGCTGCGGTGCGGGACAAGCGGCCCGAAGTGATCGCCGCGCTGACGGCTGCCGAGCTGGCGACCTGCCTGCTTTCCAGTCAACAGGAAATAGTGATCGATCGCTTTGCAGCTGCGTCTGCGCGGTGCAATAGTGCGCCAGTCCGATCAACGAGGTGACCCACTCCGCCATGGCGCCACGGCTGCAGCTTTCCGGTATCACGAAGCGCTTTCCGGGCGTTGTCGCCAACGAGGCGGTGTCGTTTTCCGTGGCGCCCGGAGAGATTCATGCCCTCCTGGGTGAGAACGGCGCCGGCAAGTCGACCCTCGTCAAGATCATCTACGGCGTGCAGAAGGCAGACGAGGGCGAGATCGCCTTCGACGACCACGCGGTATCCATCGACTCGCCGCGCGAGGCGCGGGCGCTCGGCATCGGCATGGTGTTCCAGCATTTCTCGCTGTTCGAGGCGATGACGGTGCTGGAGAACATCGCGCTGGGCATGGACAATCCGCCGCCGCGCCGCGAACTGGAGGCCGCGGTCCGCGACGTCCTTGAGACCTACAAGCTGACCCTCGACCCGCACCGCTACGTCCACACCCTGTCGGTGGGCGAGCGCCAGCGCATCGAGATCGTGCGGGCGCTGCTGCAGCGCCCGAAGCTGCTGATCATGGACGAGCCCACCTCGGTGCTCACGCCCCAGGAGGTGGAGCAGCTCTTCGACACGCTGCGGCGCCTCGCCTCCGAGGGCTGCTCGATCCTCTACATTTCCCACAAGCTGCACGAGATCAAGGAACTCTGCGAGTCGGCGACCATCCTGCGCGGCGGCAAGGTGGTGGCCACCTGCGATCCGCGTGCGGAATCGGCGCGCTCCATGGCCGAGCTGATGATCGGCGGCAGCCTGAAGGATTTGGCGCCGCGCGAAGGCGAATGCTCCGGCGCCAACCGGCTGGTGGTCGAAGCCCTGTCGATGGCCGGCGAGCCGCCTTTCGGCACCAGCCTTGCCGACGTCTCCTTCGCAGTGCGGGCCGGCGAGATCTTCGGCATCGCCGGCGTCGCGGGCAACGGCCAGAACGAGCTTCTCTCGGCATTGTCGGGCGAACGCGCCGACTATGAGGGCGGGGCGATCACCCTCGACGATACGCCGATCACCCGCCTCTCGGTGACCGCGCGCCGTGTCGCCGGTCTGGCGACCCTGCCGGAAGAACGCAACGGCCATGCCGCCGTGCCCGGGCTCTCGCTCGCCGAGAACGCCATCCTGTCGGCGCGCCGGCGCAAGGGGCTGGTGTCGGGCGGCATCATCCGCGCCGGGGCCGCGCGCCGCTTCGCCGCCGCGGTCATCGACGCCTTTTCGGTGAAGGCCACCGGTCCGGCGGCCTCGGCCGCCAGCCTGTCCGGCGGCAATCTGCAGAAATTCGTCATGGGCCGGGAGATCATGCAGGAGCCGGCGGTGCTGGTCGTCTCGCAGCCGACCTGGGGTGTCGACGCAGGCGCGGCCTCCTTCATCCGCCAGGCCATGGTCGATCTGGCCGGCAAGGGCACGGCGATCGTCGTGGTCAGTCAGGATCTCGACGAGCTTCTGGAATTCTGCGACCGCATGGCGGTCATCAATGGGGGACATCTGTCGGATGCGATGGAGGTGAAGGGCATTTCGGTCGAACGCGTCGGGCTGCTGATGGGCGGTGTCCATGGCGAGGCCGATCACCCGCCGGTCGGTGCGGAGCAAGCCGCCTGATGGCCTTCGTCCTCGAACCGCGGCGCGAGCCGAGCCGGGCCATGATGCTGGCCGCCCCGGTGATCGCCGTCGCCCTCACCCTCGTCGTCGGTGCGCTGCTGTTCACGCTGCTCGGCCACAATGGCGCGCTGGCGGTCTACGAGATCTTCGTGCGACCGCTGTTCAATCCCTATCGCTGGCAGGATCTGCTGGTGAAGGCCGCGCCGCTGGCAATCATCGCCACTGGCCTCGCCATCGGCTTTCGCGCCAATGTCTGGAACATCGGCGCCGAGGGGCAGTACATTCTCGGCGGCCTCGCTGGCACCGGCATCGCGCTCGCCACGCTCGATCTCGACGGCGGCTGGGTCCTGCCGCTGATGGTCGTCGCCGGCATCCTCGGCGGCATGGCCTGGGCGGCGGTGCCGGCCTTTCTCAAGACGCGGATGAACGTCAACGAGATCCTGTCGAGCCTGATGCTCAACTACGTGGCGATCCAGCTCCTGTATTATCTGATGCGCGGGCCGTGGAAGGACCCGATGGGTTTCAACTTCCCCCAGACGGCGATGTTCTCCTCGGCACAGACGCTGCCCGTCGCCGTGCCGGGCACGCTGATCCATCTCGGCATCCCGATCGCCGCGGCGCTGGCCCTGACCGCCTGGTTCCTGATCGCCCGGTCGATCACCGGCTTCCAGATCCGCGTCGTCGGCCTTGCCCCGCGCGCGGCGCGCTATGGCGGCTTCCGGCAATCCTCCACCGTCTGGCTGGCGCTGATGGTCGGCGGCGGCATGGCCGGGCTCGCCGGCATCCTCGAGGCCAGCGGTCCCTTCGGCCAGATGGTCCCGCAATTTCCCACCGGCTACGGCTACACGGCGATCATCGTCGCCTTTCTCGGCCGGCTCAATCCGCTCGGCATCCTGCTCGCCGCGCTGGTGCTGGCGCTGACCTATGTCGGCGGGGAGAGCGCCCAGACGGCGCTCGGCCTGCCGTCGGCGGCCGCTGGCGTCTTCCAGGCGATGATGCTGTTCTTCCTGCTGGCGACGGACATCCTCGTGCGCTACCGGCTGGCGTGGCGTCGGCCAGCCGCCGGCCATCCGCTGCCGGCGGCAGGGCAGGGCGCAACCAAGACCCGCGCGGAGGCCGCGACCGCATGACCCTTGCGCTGTTCATCACCATCCTGATGACGGTCGCCGCCGCCGCGACCCCGCTGTTGATCGCGGCGCTCGGCGAACTCGTCGTCGAGAAGTCCGGCGTCCTCAATCTCGGCGTCGAGGGCATGATGCTGATCGGCGCCGTCACCGGCTTCGCGGTCGCCTCGGTCACCGGCGTGCCGGCGGTGGGCGCGGTCGCCGCCATGGGCGCAGGCGCGCTCGCGGCGCTGATCTTCGCCGTCCTGACCCTGAGCCTGATGGCCAACCAGGTCGCGACGGGACTGGCCCTGACGATCTTCGGCACCGGCGTCTCGGCGCTGCTCGGCGCACCCTATGTCGGCATCACCACGACGCCGCTCGGCCCGGTCTTTCCGGACGCGCTGTCGGCGGACCCGATCTGGCGGATCCTCTTCGGCCATTCGCCGCTGGTCTATGCCGGGCTTCTCCTGACGCTCGGCGTGTGGTGGTTTCTCAAGCACAGCCGGCCGGGGCTGATCCTGCGCGCCGTCGGCGAGAGCGACAGCGCCGCCCATTCGATCGGCTATCCGGTGCTGAAGATCCGCTATCTGGCGGTGCTGTTCGGCGGCGCCATGGCGGGTCTCGGCGGCTGCTATTATTCGCTGGTGCTGACGCCGATGTGGGCCGAGCGGCTGACCGCCGGGCGCGGCTGGATCGCCATCGCGCTGGTGGTCTTCGCCTCCTGGCGACCGGGCCGGGTGCTGGCCGGGGCCTATCTCTTCGGCGCGGTGATCACGCTGGAGTTGCAGGCCAAGGCGGCCGGGCTCAATTTCTTCGCGCCCGAGCTTCTGGCGAGCCTTCCCTATCTGGCGACGGTGCTCGTCCTGGCGATCATCTCCGCCGGCCGGCGCGGGGCCGGTACGGCGGCGCCGGCCTGTCTCGGCCAACCCTTCAGGGCCAGTGCCTGAACCCGTTCACGAACACGAAAAGGAGTCCCAGATGTTCGACACCACCAGACGCCGACTGATGGCCGGAGCCGTCGGGCTCGCCGCCGCCGCATCCTTCGCCCTGCCGGCCTTCGCGCAGGACGGCAAGGACACCGTCAAGGCCGCCTTCGTCTATGTCGGTCCGATCGGCGATTTCGGCTGGACCTACGCCCACGACCAGGGCCGCAAATATCTCGAGGAGAAGCTCGGCGACAAGGTCGAGACCTCCTATGTCGAGAACGTCGCCGAGGGGCCGGACGCCGAGCGCGTCATCCGCCAGCTCGCCCAGGAAGGCAACGACATCATCTTCACGACGTCGTTCGGCTTCATGAACCCGACCATCAAGGTGGCCAAGCGGTTCCCGGACGTGAAGTTCGAGCACGCGACCGGCTACCAGACCGGCTCGGACAACATGGGCCTGTACAATTCGCGCTTCTATCAGGGCCGCGCCGTGCTCGGCACGATCGCCGGCATGATGTCGGAGACGGGCAAGGCCGGCTACATCGCCTCCTTCCCGATCCCCGAGGTGGTGATGGGCATCAACGCCTTCACCCTGGCGGCCCGCAAGGTCAATCCGGAGTTCACCACCCAGGTCGTCTGGGTTTCGTCCTGGTACGACCCGGCCAAGGAAGCCGACGCCGCCAAGGCGCTGCTGAGCCAGGGCGCCGACGTCATCACCCAGCACACCGACTCGCCGGCTCCGCTGCAGGCCGCCGAAGAGGCCGGCGCCATCGCCTTCGGCCAGGCCTGGGACATGACCAGCTTCGCGCCGAACGCCCACATGACCGCGATCGTCGACCAGTGGGGTCCGTATTACGTCAAGCGGGTCGAGGCGCTGCTGGACGGCACCTGGGAAGCCGACAATGTCTGGCTCGGCATGGCCGAGGGCGAGGTCGAGATGGGCCCGTTCAACGACAAGATGCCCGATGACGTGAAGGCCGCCGCCCAGAAGATCGTCGACGAGACCAAGGCCGGCAATTACGAGATCTTCACCGGACCGATCAAGGATCAGGCCGGCGAGGAGCGCGCTGCCGAGGGTGAGGTCATCCCCGACGGCGACCTCCTCAAGATGGATTGGTATGTCGAGGGCGTGCAGAACTGATCACGCCTTGAGTTGCGGAGCGGTCCCGTCGCGGACCGTTCCGGCCAGCCTGTCGGCGGCGGAGCGTCCCTGTGGACCTTTCGCCGCCGTTTTCACGTAAGGGACGTTTCGCCGATGTGGACCTATTTCGCCGAATGGCTGGGCTTCGCCGTGCGTTGGGTGCATGTGATCACCGCTATCGCGTGGATCGGCTCGTCCTTCTATTTCATCGCCCTCGATCTCGGCCTCAGGCGCTCGCGTGAGCTGCCGGAAGGCGTCGGCGGCGAGGCCTGGCAGGTGCATGGCGGCGGCTTCTACCATGTGCAGAAATACATGGTCGCGCCGGGCCACATGCCCGAGGATCTGACCTGGTTCAAATGGGAGAGCTACGCCACCTGGCTGTCGGGCGCGGCGCTCCTGTTCCTGGTCTATTACGTCGGGGCCGAGTTCTATCTGATCGACCCGAGCCGCGCCGACCTGCCGGTCTGGGGCGCGACGGCCATCGGTATCGGCGGACTGGCGCTTGGCTGGCTGGTCTATGACGGTCTCTGCAAGTCGCCGCTGAAGAACAACGACACGGCGCTGCTGGCGGCGCTCTTCGTCTATGTGGTGCTGGCGAGCTATCTCTTCGCGCAGGTGTTTTCCGGCCGCGGCGCCATGCTCCACACCGGCGCGATGATCGCAACGATCATGACCGCCAACGTCTTCCTGACCATCATCCCGAACCAGACGATCGTCGTCGCCGACCTTAAGGCAGGGCGCACGCCGGAGGCGCGGCTGGGCAAGGAAGCCAAGCAGCGCTCGCTGCACAACAACTACCTGACCCTGCCGGTCATCTTCCTGATGCTCTCCAACCACTACCCGCTGGCCTTCGCCACCGAATGGAACTGGGCGATCGCCGGGCTGGTGCTCCTCATCGGTGCGGTGATCAGGCATTTCTTCAACACCATGCATGCGACCGGCCGGCAGCTCTGGTGGTGCTGGGCCGTCGCCGGCATGCTGTTTGCCGCCGTCATCACCCTGTCCGGTGCGCCCGGCTGGAGCAACGAACCCGCCGCTGCCGCCGAGGAGAGCGCCGCCCGCCGCTGGGACGGCGACCCGCAGCTGGCGCTGGCGGCCTCGCCCCATTTCGAGGACGCGCAGGCCATCGTCATGGCGCGCTGCTCCATGTGCCATGCCGACGAACCGCTCTGGCCCGGCATCGGCCACGCGCCCGGCAATGTGCGGCTGGAAACGGCCGACGAGATCATCCACTTCGCGCCGCTGATCGAGCGGCAGGCGGTGCGCAGCCATGCCATGCCGCCCGGCAACGTCACCGGTCTCGAGCCGGCCGAGCGCGAGACGCTGGCAGCCTGGATCGCCTCGGGTTCCGGCCTCTATGTGGCGGGAGCCTCGCGGTGAAGCGCCCCGGTGGCGGCACCGCGCTCCGGGCGCGGCTTCTGTGGTTCGACGCCGATCCGGCCGAGGAGGGCGAGGCCCGTGCCGTGCGCTATGTCGCCGACGGCATCGTCGTCGTCGAGAACGGCGTCATCCGCGAAGTGGGCGAGGCGGCCGATATCCTGCGCCGGTTGTCGCCCGACACGACCCTCGTCGACCACCGTCCGCATCTGCTGATGCCGGGCTTCATCGACCCGCACCTGCACATGCCCCAGACCCAGGTCATCGCCTCCTATGGCACCGAGCTGATGGAATGGCTGACGAAATACACCTTCCCGGAGGAAAGCCGCTACGGCGATCCGGTCGTCGCCGAGGCCGCCTCGCGCTTCCTGTTCGACGAATTGCTGGCCAACGGCACCACCACCGCCGGGGTCTATTGCACCAGCCATCCCGAAAGCGTCGACGCCTTCTTCGCCGAGGCCGGACGGCGCGGCATGCGCATGGTCGCCGGCAAGGTGATGATGGATCGCAACGCCCCCGCGGCGCTGCTCGACACGGCCGAGACCGGCTACCAGCAGTCCAAGGCGCTGATCGAGCGCTGGCATGGCAAGGGCCGGCTCGACTACGCCATCACGCCGCGCTTCGCGCCGACCTCCACCGAGGCGCAGCTGGAAGCCTGCGAGACGCTGGCGGGCGAGTATCCCGAGCTGCATATCCAGACGCATCTGTCCGAGAACGCCGCCGAGATCGCCTTCGTGCGCGAGGCGTTTGCCTGGTCCAAGGACTATACCGAGGTCTATGAGCGCTACGGCCTCGTGCGGCCGAAGGCGATGTTCGGCCATTGCATCCATCTGTCCGAGCGCGAGCGCGGCGCCTTGGCGGCGGGTGGGGCGACGGCGGTGTTTTGCCCGACCTCGAACCTGTTCCTCGGCTCCGGCCTGTTCGATCTCGCCGGCATGCGCGAGGCCGGCATCCTTTCCGGCATCGCGACCGATATTGGCGGCGGCACCAGCTATTCCATGCTGCGGACCGCGTCCGAGGGCTACAAGGTGCTCGCCCTTGCCGGCCAGCGCCTGCCGGCCTTCGACGCCTTCCATATGCTGACCGCCGGCAACGCGGCCGCCATGGGCCTCGACAATCGCATCGGCCGGATCGCGCCGGGCATGGAGGCCGATTTCGTCGTTCTCGACAGCCACGCGACCGCCGCCATGCGCCGGCGCATGGAGCGGGTCGAGACGCTGGAAGAGGAGCTCTTCGCGCTGATCGTCCTCGGCGACGACCGGGCGACGGTCGCGACCTATGTCGAGGGCCGCCGTGCCTATGATCGCGGGTCGCCCGCACGCACGCTGCCGCCGCGCGCCGATCTGGCAGCTCCGTTGGGGGGCGACCGAGGTGAGACCGCGCAATAGCAGTCGCGTCGGTGCAGATTGTTCATTGCGACCCGATCATTGCGGCGAGGAATGCCGCCACCGCACCGATCGACGCACCTACCAGCGACATAACCAAGGGGATCCACCAGCGGCGGTCCCGCTTTTCCTCAACCGCATTCCGGTGCAGGCTGATAGCGATATCCATTAGAGTTTCGCATTCGGAACTGTTCAAAGGTAAGCGAGATACTTGGTTCTTCTTCTCATCCGTGTAGCTGTAGAATTCTTCCCTTGTAATGGTCGCCTCTTTGAGAAGATCGAACCGCTTAGGACGCTGGCGTCTGACAACAAGCGACACGCGCTTCCGCGCCGAGTCAAAGCGGAAGAACTCCGGATGATCCTCGAAAACGCGCACCCAATGTTCAGATTGCGATTTATCGCCGTTGATGCGATCGGCCCAACAGGCCGGTGACATCTTGTAGGACTTGTAGGTTCCCATCGTCTGAATGGCCGCAATGACATCACTCAAACGTCCGTCGACGAGGTATGCAGATCGCTTATCCATGGCGCAGCCGTTGAGAACGAGTTCCAGAAGGCTAGCTGATGAGAACGGAAGTGTAACCCGAGACACTATGGTTGCACAGCAGAGGAACATCGGATGCGACTGGTACGATACGGCGAGGCCGGCAACGAGAAGCCGGGACTGATCGACGACGATCACGTGCTGCGGGATCTGTCGGAGGATGTCGGCGACATCGCCGGCGAGTTTCTCGGCCGGGCCCAGATGGAGCGGATCCGGGCGATCGACCCCAAGAGCCTCGCCAAGGCCGACCCGTCGCACCGCATCGGCTCGCCCGTCGGCCGGGTCGGCAATTTCATTGCGGTCGGGCTCAACTACAGCGACCACGCCAAGGAAACCGGCGCCGATATCCCGAAGGAGCCGATCCTCTTCAACAAGGCGCCCTCCTGCATCGTCGGTCCCCATGACGACGTCGTCGTGCCGCGCGGCTCCGACAAGCTCGACTGGGAGGTCGAGATCGCCATCGTGATCGGCGACGAGGCGAGCTACGTCTCGGAAGCCGATGCGATGGATCACGTCGCCGGCTTCTGCCTCTGCCACGACGTTTCCGAGCGCAGCTTCCAGATCGAGCGCGGCGGCCAGTGGATGAAGGGCAAGAGCGCCCCGACCTTCGGCCCGCTCGGCCCCTGGCTGGTGACGCCCGACACGCTGGGCGACCCGCAGGCCGTCGATCTCTGGCTCGACGTCAATGGCGAGCGCATGCAGACCGGCTCCACCGCGACGATGATCTTCGGGGTCCGCACCCTGGTCTCCTACATCTCGCAATTCATGCGGCTGATGCCTGGCGACATCATCACCACCGGCACGCCGCCCGGTGTCGGCATGGGAATGAAACCGCCGGTCTTCCTGAAGCCGGGCGACATCGTCACCCTGGGCGGCACCCATCTGGGCGAGCAGCGCCAGACCATCCGCGCCGCCACCGCCTGACCGGGCCGTCCCGCCTGCAACGGATGCGGGGCGGGACGGAACATTGCGCCTGCAGGCGGCTTTCTTCTTCGACGGCGGCGATGCCCGGTCGCTTTGCCGTCACCGCGAAAGGAACCGCGGGAGAGGGGATCGATACCGCACCGGGCGCGTTTGTCGACTTCGATGCCGCCCTCCAATGTCGAGGGGACGGTTTTCCGATCTGGGGAAGGATTTTCATGGCCAAGGCAGTCCAGCCCGCGCGCGCATCCCGTACGTCCCGCAAGGCGGCAGAGGCTCCGACCGGCGAGGCGGCCCTCCTGGCGCTCGCGCAGAACCGCATCGCGATCGAGACGGTCACCCCGGAAATCGATGGCGGGCGTTTCGCGGTGAAGCGGCTGGAGGGCGAACCGCTGGTCGTCGAGGCGGACGTCTTTTCCGACGGCCATGACAAGATCGCCGCCGCCGTAATCTACGGGGCCGCCGATACCGAGGACTGGGACGAGACCCCGCTGATCTTCGTCGAGAACGATCGCTGGTCGGCCGAGATCGTCTTCGAGAAGCCGGGTCCGTATCGTTTCTCGGTCATTGCCTGGCGCGATCTGCACGCGACGTGGCGTGACGAGGCGAAGAAGAAGCGCGATGCCGGCAAGCTGACCGATCTGGAACTGACTGAGGGGCGCGAACTGGTTCGCGCGGCCCGCGAGTCCGGCCGGGGCACTGGGGCGCAACAGGACGGGATCTCGCGGCTGCACGAGAAGCTGGAAGCGTTGCAGGCCAAAGGCGACGCCGACGGCCAGTATCATCTGCTGCAGGACCCCGAGACGATCGCGCTGCTGGCCGTCGCCGGCCAGCGGACCAACCTCTCGCGCTATCCGGGCAACGTCCCGGTCTGGGTGGATCGCACGGCGGCGGGCTTCTCCGCCTGGTACGAGCTGTTCCCGCGCTCCCAGTCCGGCGATGTCGATCGCCACGGGACCTTCGACGACGTCATCGACCGCCTGCCCGACATCCAGGAGATGGGCTTCGACGTCCTCTATTTCCCGCCGATCCACCCCATCGGCACCGCCAACCGCAAGGGCCGCAACAACACCCTGACGCCCAGCCCGACCGATCCCGGCAGCCCCTATGCCATCGGTTCGCCCGAGGGCGGCCACGACGCCATCCATCCCGAGCTGGGCAATTTCGAGGATTTCGCCCGGCTGGTCTCGCGAGCGCGCGACCACGGGCTGGAGGTCGCCATCGACTTCGCCATCCAGTGCTCGCCCGACCATCCGTGGATCAGGGAGCATCCGGAATGGTTCGACTGGCGGCCGGACGGAACCATCAAATACGCCGAGAACCCGCCGAAGAAGTACGAGGACATCGTCAACGTCCATTTCTACCGCGGCGCGCTGCCGTCGATCTGGTACGCCCTGCGCGACATCGTGCTGTTCTGGCTGGACAAGGGCGTGCGGATCTTCCGCGTCGACAATCCGCACACCAAGCCGTTCCCCTTCTGGGAGTGGATGATCGCCGAGGTACGCCGCGTCGATCCCGGCGCGATCTTCCTCGCCGAGGCCTTCACCCGGCCGAAGGTGATGAAGCGGCTTGCCAAGGTCGGCTATAACCAGTCCTATTCCTACTTCACCTGGCGCAACACCAAGGCGGAGCTGGCCGAATATCTGACCGAACTGACGCAGGAAGAATGCGCCGAGTACATGCGGCCGAATTTCTTCGTCAACACGCCGGACATCAACCCGGTCTATCTGCAGGTCAGCGGCCGCCCCGGCTTCCAGACCCGGCTGGCGCTGGCGGCTTCGCTCGGCGGCAATTACGGCGTCTATTCCGGCTTCGAGCTGTGCGAATTCCTGCCCGTGCCGGGCAAGGAAGAATATCTCAACTCCGAGAAATACGAGATCCGCGCCTTCGACTGGAAGGCCGAGGGCAACATCCGCGAAGACATCGCCTTCTTCAACCGGATCCGCCGCGAGGAGCCGGCGCTGCAGGATTTCCGCAGCCTCGCCTTCTACAATTTCTGGAACGACCAGGTCCTCTATTACGGCAAGCGGACGCAGGATCGCTCCTCCTTCCTGCTGTTCCTCGTCAATCTCGATCCGCATTCGGCGCAGGGCGGTCACTTCGAGGTGCCGATGTGGGAGCTCGGATTGCCCGACGACGGCACGGTCCGGGTCACCGACATGGTCGACGGACGCGAGTTCGCCTGGCACGGCAAGATTCAGCACTGGTGGCTGAATCCGCAGGAACGGCCTTACGCGGTCTTCAAGATCTCACGCTGACACCAATCTTTCGGGAAGCAGCCTCTCCATGAACGAACAAGTTTCCGTCCAGCCGACCGATCACGCCACCGGACCCGATCCGGATGCCGCGGACTGGTACAAGGACGCGATCATCTACCAGCTCCACGTGAAGACCTATCTCGATTCCAACGGGGACGGGATCGGCGACTTCGCGGGGCTCCTGGAGAAGCTGGACTACATCCAGGCGCTGGGCGTGACGGCGATCTGGCTGCTGCCGTTCTATCCTTCGCCGCTGCGCGACGACGGCTACGACATCTCCGACTATCGCTCGGTCAATCCGTCCTACGGCAACATCGAGGACGTGGAGCGGCTGATCGCCGAGGCGCATCACCGTGGCATGCGGGTAATCACCGAACTGGTCATCAACCACACCTCCGACCAGCATCCCTGGTTCCAGGCCGCCCGCAACGCGCCCAAGGGCTCGCCCGAGCGCGACTTCTATGTCTGGGCCGACGACGACAAGGGCTACGATCTCACCCGGATCATCTTCACCGACACCGAGACCTCGAACTGGACCTGGGACCCGGTCGCCAAGCAGTATTTCTGGCACCGCTTCTTCTCGCACCAGCCGGACCTGAACTTCGACAATCCGAAGGTTCTGGAGGAAGTGCTGTCGGTCATGCATTTCTGGCTGGACAAGGGCGTCGACGGGCTGCGCCTCGACGCGATCCCTTATCTGGTCGAGCGAGAAGGGACCAACAACGAGAACCTGCCGGAGACCCACGACGTCCTGAAGGCGATCCGCGCCAATCTGGACAAACACTATCCCGACCGCATGCTCCTGGCCGAGGCCAATCAGTGGCCGGAGGACACCCGCCCCTATTTCGGCGACGGCGACGAATGCCACATGGCGTTCCACTTCCCGCTGATGCCGCGCATGTACATGGCGGTGGCGCAGGAGGATCGGCACCCGATCACCGACATCATGCGGCAGACGCCCGAGATCCCGGCCAACTGCCAGTGGGCGATCTTCCTGCGCAACCATGACGAGCTGACGCTGGAAATGGTCACCGAGGAAGAGCGCGACTATCTCTGGTCGACCTATGCGGCCGACACCCGCGCCCGGATCAATCTCGGCATCCGCCGCCGCCTCGCACCGCTGATGGGCAACGACCGCCGCAAGGTCGAGCTTCTCAACGCACTCCTGATGTCGATGCCCGGCACGCCGACCGTCTATTACGGCGACGAGATCGGCATGGGCGACAATTACTATCTCGGCGACCGCGACGGCGTGCGCACGCCCATGCAGTGGTCGGCCGACCGCAATGGCGGGTTCTCCCGCTCCGATCCGCAGCGGCTCTATCTGCCGGTGATCCAGGACCCGGTCTATGGCTACCAGGCCGTCAATGTCGAGGCGCAGTCGAACAATCCGGCCTCGCAGCTCAACTGGATGCGGCGCCTGATCCAGGTCCGTCGCACCAAGGAAGCCTTCGGCCGCGGCACGGTGAAGTTCCTCTATCCGTCGAACCGCAAGATTCTCGCCTATCTGCGCGAATATGGCGACGAGCGCATCCTGTGCGTCGCCAATCTCTCCTCCTCGGCGCAGGCTGTGGAACTCGAACTCGCCGATTTCGCCGGCGCCATGCCGGTGGAGATGCTGGGTCTGTCGACCTTCCCGCAGATTGGCACCGGCACCTACATGCTGACCCTGCCGGCCTTCGGCTTCTTCTGGTTCGACCTCGCCGCGACCGCGACGAGGGCGCCCGAGCCGACGCCGCTGCCCGCCTTCTCGACCCTGGTCGTCTCCGGCGACCTGAAGGGCACGATCAATGCGCGCAATCAGCATGAACTGGAATCGGTGCTGCCGGAATTCGTCGGCGGCCAGCGCTGGTTCGCCGCGAAGGCCGAGGGCCAGCGCAGCGTCTCGCTGGAAGTGCTCGGACCGCCGACCCCGAACTCCCGCCGCCATCTCTTCAACGAGATCGTCGTCGAGGCCGAGGACGGCCAGCACCGCTACTTCATGCCGCTCAGCGCCAAATGGGGCGAAGAGAATCTGAGCTCGCAAGCCCCGCTGCTGCCTTACACCCTGACCAAGATCCGGCAGGGTCCGCGCATCGGTGCCGTCGTCGACGGCACGCGGGACCCGGATCTCGCCAAGCTCGTGGTCTCGCTGATCGCGGCCGGCGTCGATATCGATCTCGGCGGTGCGTCCCTGCACGTTGCCGCGTCGGAGACAGAACGCGACGGGCTGGCGCGGGCCCTGCTCGTCGAGCCGGAACAGATCCATGCGATTGCCGGCGAGCAGTCGAACACCTCCGTCCTTGTCGGGGACGAGGCGATCCTGAAGTTCTACCGCCGCCTGCGCGACGGCGTTCAGCCGGAACTCGAGATCACCCGCTTCCTTACCGAGAAGACCGATTTCGAGGCCGCGCCCGCGCTGCTCGGATCGATCGAGCTGGTGCGCGAGGATGGCAGCCGCACGGCGATCGCGGCCCTGTTCGAACAGGTCCGCAACCAGGGCGACGCCTGGACGGTCGTGACCGATGCGCTGGCGCGCTATCTGCGCGACCACGCCTATTCCAACGAGCCGGCCACGGAAGACGGTGCCGAGATCGCGCCGATGAGCGATCTCAAGCTCGCCATCCAGATCGATGTCGGCGATGTGCTCGGCACGCGGACCGGCGAGATGCACGCGGCGCTGGCAACGGTCACCGGCGATCCGGCCTTCGATCCGGAGCCGATCGACACCGCGTCGCTGGCGGAGATGCTGGCCGAGGCCAAGCGCGAGGCGACGGATGCGCTGACCGTGCTGCGCCGCATGCGCGACAATGCCGGCGACGGCATCGGTCTGGACGTGGATCGCCTGCTCGGGGCCGAGAAGGACATCCTGACCTGGTTCGACGGCTTCATGAAGCTGACGGTCAATTCGCACCGGACCCGGATCCACGGCGACTACCATCTGGGCCAGGTTCTGGTGGCCAAGAACGACGTGGCCATCCTCGATTTCGAGGGTGAGCCGGGCCGCGATCTGGAAGAGCGGCGGCGCAAATCCTCGCCGCTGCGGGACGTGGCCGGCATGATCCGTTCCTTCGACTACGCCGCCTTCTCCGCTCGCGACAAGGCGGGCCCCGCCGACGAGGGCACCGTCGAGCGGCTGCGCGAAATGGCCGAGAGCTGGCGCGACGAGGTCACCGAGACCTTCCTTGCGCGCTGGAGCGAGGCCTCCGGCATGTCGCTTGCCGACCCGGCGACCGGGCAGTTGCTGGATCTCTTCGTGCTCCAGAAGGCTTTCTATGAACTGCGCTACGAAGCGACGATGCGCCCCGCATGGCTGTCGATCCCGCTGCGGGGAATCGTGGCGCTCCTCGAGAAACGACAGGTTTTGAAATGACGCTGACGAGTTCCTCATCGCGCGGAGCGGCCGCTTCGACCGACCATCGCGCCGACGCGCATCAGATCGATGCCATCGGCCGCGGAATCCACGGCGATCCCTTCGGCGTGCTCGGACCGCGCAAGGCCGACGGAGGCACCATCGTGCGCGTCTTCCGGCCCGGTGCCGAGACGGCCGCGGTCGTAGACAAGACGGGCAAGCTCCTGGGCGAGCTGGAAGCGGGCGGTGCCGACGGCTTCCATTCGGGCTACGTGTCCGGCCTGAAACCGGACGACGCCTATCGCCTGCAGTTCACGCATGGCGGCGAACGCTGGCAGGAGGAGGACACCTATCGCTTCGGCACAGTGCTGGGCGAGCAGGACGTCTATCTCCTGGCGGAAGGCAACCACTACCGCCTCTATGAGAAGCTCGGCGCCCATCCGACAATCATGGACGGCGTCGAGGGCACGGCCTTCGCCGTGCTGGCGCCGGCCGCCCGGCGGGTGTCCGTGGTCGGCAATTTCGATTCCTGGGATGGCCGCCGCCATGTCATGCGCAAGCGCCATGAGTGCGGCGTGTGGGAATTGTTCATCCCCGCCGTCGGCCGCGGCGAGGTCTACAAATACGAGATCATCGGCGCCGACGGAAACCTTTTGCCGCTGAAGACCGATCCGGTCGGCTTCCTGCAGGAGATGGCCCCGTCGACCGGCTCGATCGTCGACGGCCTCGTCGAGCACGAATGGAAGGACGACGAGTTCCAGGCCCATGCGGCCGACTGGCAGGATCGCGAGAAGCCGATCTCGATCTACGAGGTGCATCTGGGGTCCTGGCGGCGGGGTCCCGACAACGCCTATCTCGACTATGACGAACTGGCCGCCGAACTCGTGCCCTATGTGCGCGACATGGGCTTCACCCATGTCGAGTTGCTGCCGGTTTCCGAGCATCCCTTCTACGGGTCCTGGGGCTACCAGCCGATCGGCCTCTACGCGCCGACCTCGCGCTTCGGATCGCCTGCGGGCTTCGCACGCCTCGTCGATGCGCTGCATCAGGCCGGCATCGGGGTGCTCCTCGACTGGGTTCCGGGGCATTTTCCGACCGACACCCACGGTCTCGGCCAGTTCGACGGCACCGCGCTCTACGAACATCCCGATCCGCGCCGCGGCTTCCACAAGGACTGGAACACGCTGATCTACGATTACGGCCGGCCGGAAGTGGAGAACTTCCTGGTCGCCAACGGTCTCTACTGGCTCGACCGCTTCCACATCGACGGCCTGCGCGTCGACGCGGTCGCCTCGATGCTGTATCTCGACTATTCGCGCGAGCACGGCGAATGGGAGCCCAACATCCATGGCGGGCGCGAGAATCTCGAGGCCATGGCGTTCCTCAAGGACACCAACGAGCGGGTCGGCGAGTACTATCCCAAGGCGACGACCCATGCCGAGGAATCGACCGCCTTCCCGGACGTGTCACGCCCGACCTTCGCCGGCGGCCTCGGCTTCCACTTCAAGTGGAACATGGGCTGGATGCACGACACCCTGCATTACATGCAGGAAGACCCGATCAACCGGCGCTACCATCACCACCACATGACCTTCGGCATGGTCTACGCCTATTCGGAGAACTTCGTCCTGCCGCTGAGCCATGACGAGGTGGTCTACGGAAAGGGCTCGCTGCTCGGCAAGATGCCGGGTGACGAGTGGCAGAAATTCGCCAATCTGCGGGCCTATTTCGGCTTCATGTGGACCCATCCCGGCAAGAAGCTGATCTTCATGGGCGGCGAGTTCGGGCAGGTCGGCGAGTGGAACCACGACCGCTCCCTCGACTGGCATCTCCTGGAGCAGCCCGGTCACGAGGGCATGCGGCGCCTCGTGCGCGATCTCAACACCATGTATCGCGAGATCCCGGCGCTCTACGAACTCGACTGCGATCCGGCCGGCTTCGAATGGGTCGACACGTCCAATGTCGAGCAGAGCGTCATCGCCTTCATGCGCAAGGACCGCGCCGGCAATCCGGTGCTGATCGTGTCGAACTTCACGCCGGTGCCGCGCCACGAGTACCGGATCGGCGTGCCGCTGCCCGGCCGCTGGGTCGAGCGCCTGAACACCGATTCGGAGATCTACGGCGGCTCCAATGTCGGCAATATGGGCGGCAAGGACGCCGAGGAGGTGTCGGTGCACGGCCGGCCTTACTCGATCCCGCTGTCGCTGCCGCCGCTCGGCACCATCGTCCTGGTGCAGGAAGGCTGAGCCGCCGGAAGGCCGGAACGGCGGCCCACTTGCCGCCGTCCGCTCGCGGGAGCTGCTGACATGAGGGCGGCGACCGCGTAGAACCGAATGCGTGACGGGGGCGCCCGCCGGAAACGGCAGGCTGAGATGCACCCTTCGAACCTGACCCGGATAATGCCGGCGGAGGGAGTCGCGGCGGGGTCTCTCACATGCTCCGTCGGGCTCGTCGTCGGCCAGGAGCCGACCGCGATGCCAAGCCAGTCCACCATCCGCAACGTTCTCTCGATCGCCGGCTCGGACCCGTCCGGCGGGGCCGGCATCCAGGCCGATCTGAAGACCTTCGCGGCGAACGGCGTCTACGGCATGGCCGTGATCACCGCGCTGACCGCCCAGAACACGCGGGGCGTGAGCGGCGTCGAGATGGTCTCGCCCGACTTCGTTACCCGCCAGATCGATGCGGTCTTTGCCGATATCCGCGTCGATGCGGTGAAGATCGGCATGATCGCCACCGCCGAAATCGCCCATGCTGTCGCGGATGCGCTGAAACGGCATCAGGCGCGAAACGTCGTTCTCGACCCGGTCATGGTCGCCAAGGGCGGCGACCGCCTGCTGGCCGAGGAGGCCGTGGCGGCGTTACGCAGCGAACTCGTACCCCTTGCCGATATGATCACGCCGAACCTGCCGGAAGCGGCCGTGCTGCTCGATGTTGCGGAAGCCACCGGTCGGGACGGGATGGAGGCGACCGCGACCCGCCTGCAGGCGCTGGGCTGTGGCTCGGCGCTATTGAAGGGCGGCCATCTGAGCGGCGACGACAGCCCGGACCTGCTGGTGACGGCAGCCCGGAGCGAATGGTTCGAGGGCGCGCGCCTTCAAACCCGCAACACCCACGGCACCGGCTGCACGCTGTCCTCGGCGCTGGCGGCGCAGCTGGCGCTGACCGGCGACGCGTTCGCGTCGGTGAGGATCGCCAAGGCCTATGTCGCGGGTGCCATCGGTGCGGCGGACCGGCTGGGCGTCGGATCGGGGCACGGTCCGACGCACCATTTCCACCGTCATTGGTAGCTGAGCGCTCGGCTCAGGAGGCCTGCAGCAGGGCGTCGTCCGCGGGCGGTCCATTCTCCGGGACGTTCACCGCGACGGCCTCGACGCGGTCGCGGCCCATGGATTTCGCGCGGTAGAGCGCCTGGTCGGCAGCCGTCAGCAGGCCGTTCAGGTCGCGGTTCGCCTCGTTGGTGGCCACGCCGGCACTGACGGTGGCCGCGATCGACCGACCGCCGACCGTGCGGGCCTGATTGGCAAATCCGCGGACGATCGCCTTTGCGATGACCGCCGGCTCGTGCTTGTCGCGGCGCCGGACGAGGGCGGCGAACTCCTCGCCTCCGAGACGGGCGAAGACGTCGGTCGGACGCAGATGATCGGCGGTGCTGTCGACGAACAGCTTGATGACCTCGTCGCCGCAGCCATGCCCGTGATCGTCGTTGATCTTCTTGAAGCGGTCGAGATCGAACAGGAGCAGGGCGACGTCGCCAGCATCGGCGTCGTTAAGAAGCGCGGTCGCCTTGGTGGTGAAGGCCCGACGGTTGTCGATGCCGGTCAGGAAGTCGGTTTCCGACAGGCGGCGCAGGGACTGCTCATGCCGCCCGCGCACCATGGCGATGACGAGATAGGTGCTCACGCCGATCATCAGGATGGCCTGGGTCATCACCAGCGTGAACAGGAAGCCGGTCATCAATTGCTGGTCGGAGACGGCGGCCGGCAGGCCGACCAGCATCACGCGCAGGGCGCAGAACAGACCATGCGCACCGAAGGCCGCGCTGAGGATCAGCGCCGGGCCGCTGCGGGCCGTCGGGTTGAGCAGGGTCAGCGCGATGGCCAGCGAATAGAAGGCGGCGATGGTCGAGATCACGGCGACCCGGGCCTCGATGCTCTCTGCCGCCGGGGACAGCCCGTAGAACAGCAGCCAGACGACCGGCCCGGCATACCACCAGAGGCTGGTTTTCACACCGCAGAACCGGGCGAAGCCGACATAGAGCAGCGCGTAGCCTGCGAGTAGCAGCGCATTGGCCCCGCCGATGGCCACGGCATAGAATTCGAACACCCGCAGCGGCGCCGTGGCCGCAGCCAGCGCGATCAGCCCCATGCCGGCGCTCCAGTACAGCAGCGCCGTCTCGCGCAGATTCCGCCATTCGACCAGATGGCAGAGGCTGGCGCTGAGACAGAGCGCGCTCAGGACAAGGAGCATCGTGGGGGTATGTATCTGCATGAGCCCGCGAAAAACGAAGATGACGTAGGGATACTAGCGCGAAAGATGTCGACGCTTCGTTACGACTTGCAACGATGAGTCCGCAAGAAACCTCAGTCGCTCGCGGCGGTGGCGTCGTCCAGCGGGACTACGTCGACGGCATGTGAGGTCTGCTGGTGGCCGGCGGTCACGACGACACCCGCAACCGGGGCAACGTCGTCATAGTCGCGGCCCATGGCCACGATGATGTGGCCCTGTTCCACCGCGACGCCGTTGGTCGGGTCGAACCCGACCCAGCCGGCATCCGGGCCGAGCCACGCGGCGGCCCAGGCATGCATGGAATCGGCGCCTTCGAGGCGCGGCTGTCCAGGCGGCGGTTCGGTGCGCAGGAAGCCGCTGACATAGCCCGCGGGAATGCCGGCGCCGCGCAGCCCCGCGACCATGACATGCGCAAAGTCCTGGCAGACCCCGCGGCGGCGCGCAAAGGCTTCGGCGACGCCGGTGCGCACGTCCGTCGCGCCGGGTTCGTAGGCGAAGTCGTCCTGGATGCGCCTCGCCAGCGCGAGCACGCCGGGGCCCGCCTGCAGCGCCTCGTCGAGGCTCGAAGCGGCATAGGCGGTGATGTCGCTGGCCGGCACGATGCGGCGACTGCGGCCGAGAAAATGGATCGGCGACAGCGCGTCGCTGCCGCGCCAGGTGATCGCGGCGTCGGCGACGGCATCGGCCGTCGGCGTTGCCGCCAGGTCCACCGGTGCGCGGTCGACCCGCACGCGGGCGCGCATATCGACGGCCAGTTCGCCATGCGGCCGGCGGAACGCCACGTCCTCGACCGGATTGCCGAAGAAATCATGCTCTTGATGATGCTCGTCGGGATCGGGCGAGACGACGACCGTCGAGGTGAGGACGCGCTGGCCGCTGTCGTTGCGGGGCCGCACATAGAGGAGATGGCGGGCATCGGCGACGGCGGAGGGATAGGCGCAGCCGATCTGCAGGCGGATGTCGTAGATCATTCCGGGCCGCCCCCGTCGGTCGGGGCCGCCGGGCCGGCCATCAGATAGCGGCGTCCGATGAGGTCCGACAATAGCCCGAGATCGCCGGCGACACGTTCGAGGAAGGCGGTGTCCACTTCCGCTGCCTCGGCGGTTTCCAGCCGGACCTTGAGGCGTGCCACCCGGCGAAACAGCATGTCCGGCGTCTCGCCGGACTTCACGCCGGGCAGCTCCACCAGCCGCGCCTCCAGATCGTTGACCTGGAAGGCGAGCGAACGCGGATTGAGCGGATCGAGAAGCGTCAGGTCGACCACCGTCTCCTGCGACAGATCCACTGAGTAGCGGCGGCGATAGGTGACACGGCTGTCGGTGAATTCGAGCAGCGCTTCCAGTGCGCCCTCCGGCGGCGCGTCCCGCATCAGCGTCGCCGCGATCAGCGCCGACATCTGGCCGCGCTCGATCCGCCGGCCGCATTGCATGAAGCGCCAGCCGGTGAACTGGTACATGTTCTCGCGCACGAGGCCCGTAAAGCCCGACAGCCGCGTCAGGATCTGGCTGGTCAGCGCCACGATGTCCCGGTCATCGTCGGCGATGGCCTGTTCGATCAGCTCGACGATCTCGTTCAGGCTGCGCCATCCATCGGGCGAAAACCGGTCGCGGATGCGCGAGGCGGTGCTGGCGGCCTGGCGGGCCAGCATCAGGAGGCCCGTTGCCGGGTCTGCCGGCGGGATCGAGACGCCGAGCCCTGACAGAAGCGTCGCGACACTGGCCTCCACCTCGGCCAGCCGCTGGCCTTCGCCGGCCCGCGCCGCGTAGAGCCGCAGAAGCCGGGTGGCGACCTCGCAGCGCTCGGCATAGCGGCCGAGCCAGTAGAGATTGTCGGCGGCCCTTGCCGGCAGCGCCCCCGGCAGCCGCCGCAGGAAACGGTCGCCCGAGCCGAGCAGCGTGACCGGGCTTGCCGGCGTCTCGGAGGGAATCCAGACGTCGGTCGAGCGGCCACCCTTCTGCATGGAGACGACGCGGGCGTCGCGGGAATCGGCGATGCGGGCAAAGCCACCCGGCATGACGTGCCAGCCATCCTCGTCGCGGGCGAGAAAGACCCGCAGGGTGACCGGTCGCGGTTCCAGCACACCCTCCACGAAGGCGGGCGCGGTGGACAGGCGGGCGATCTCCTGACCGACCAGCCGGAACCCCTCCGCAACGAGGCGCGATCCGCTGTCGCCGGTATCGAAGGCCGGCCCGGCATCGCCGGTCGCGGCGGAGGGCGGGAATGCGTCGGCCAGTTGCAGCCGGTCGCGATGGGCCGCGACATGCGCCCGCTCCGCCTCCTGGCCGCACCACCATGTCGCCACCGTCGGTAGCGCCAGCCGTCGGCCGATCAGCGCCTCTGCCAGCGGTTCCTGGAACGCCATCAGGGCGCGGCTCTCCAGGATGCCCGAGCCCGGCGCGTTGACCATCGCCAGCGTCTTGGCACGGACCGCGCGCAGCAGGCCGGGCGTGCCGATCCGCGAGCCGGCGAACAGCTCCAGCGGGTCGCAGAAATCGGCGTCGAGCCGGCGCCACAGGACGCGAATGGCGCGGGTGCCGTCGACGGTGCGCACGTCGACGCGGTCGCCATGCACGACGAGGTCGCCGCCCTCCAGGAGCAGCAGGCCGAGATAGCGGGCGAGATAGGCCTGTTCGTAATAGGTGTCGTTGTGGGGCCCGGGGGTCAGGAGACCGATGCGCGAGGCGTCGGGGCCGGCCAGCCTGTAGAGGCTGTCGCGGAAACGCTGGAAGAAGCCGGCCAGCCGTTCGACATTCATGTCGCGGGTGAGTTCGGGGAAGGCCTTGGCCGTGGCGACGCGGTTTTCCAGCGCGAAGCCGGCGCCGGACGGTGCCTGGGTGCGGTCGCCCAACACCCACCAGCGCCCGTCGGGACCGCGGCCGAGATCCATGGCGATGAAGCGGATCAGCGGCTCGCCGGACAGTCCCTGGTCGGCGACGGGCCGCAGGAATTCCGGGTTCTGGCCGAGGATCGGGCCGGGCAGGGTGCCCTCGGTGATCAGCCGGCGCTCGCCGTAGAGGTCGGCAAGCAGCCGTTCCAGGATGTCGGCACGCTCGACCAGACCGTCCGACAGGTTCTGCCACTCCGCCGGATCGAGCACCAGCGGCGGCTGCGACAGCGGCCAGTCGCGCTCCACCTCGCTGGCGTCGCCATAGACCCGGTGGAACACGCCGGCTTCGCTGAGATATTGCCGGGCGCTGCGGAACCGCGCGTCGCGCTCGCCGTCCGCCATGCTGCCCAGGGCATCGATCAGCGGGCGGTAATGCGCACGCACCGAGCCGTCCCGCGCCAGCATCTCGTCATGGCCGGTGCCGACAAGGGCGCCGTAGCGGGCGAGAACGGACGCGGGATCACGGAACTGCATGCTTTTTCGTAAAACTCCTGACCAGATGGGCTATAGCCGCATTCGCTCTCTGGACCTAGCAAGAGATTGGACACCATGCGCGCACACCTCGCCAGCCTGCTGCGCTCGCGCCGCTGGGAATACTTCATCATCACCGTCATCGTGATCAACGCGATCACGCTCGGTCTCGAGACCGATCCCTGGATGATGGCGACCTTCGGCTCGCTCTTGGTGGCGCTCGACCAGACGATCGTCGTCGTCTTCGTGATCGAGATCTGCCTGCGCATCTATGCCTTCGGGTGGCGGTTCTTCCGCGATCCCTGGAGCCTGTTCGACTTCGCCATCGTCGCGATCGCGCTGATGCCGGCGACCGGGCCGCTGACAGTGCTGCGCGCCCTGCGCATCCTGCGGGTGATGCGGCTGATCTCGGTGGTGCCGTCGCTGCGCCGGGTCATCGGCGGGCTGATCGCGGCACTGCCCGGCATGGGCTCGATCGTCGTCCTCCTGCTTCTGGTCTTCTACGTCTTCTCGGTGATGGCGACCAAGCTCTACGGCGCGACTTTCCCCGAATGGTTCGGCAGCATCGGCGCGTCGATCTACACGCTGTTCCAGGTGATGACGCTGGAGAGCTGGTCGATGGGCATCGTGCGGCCGGTGATGGAGGCGCACCCCCATGCCTGGCTGTTCTTCGTGCCGTTTATCCTGTCGACGACCTACGCCGTCCTGAACCTGTTCATCGGTGTCATCGTCTCGGCCATGCAGGAGGAGCATCAGGCCGTCGTCGAGGCCGAGCAGGAGCAGGTGCACGACGAGAACATGCAGGTGCTTGCGGAGCTGCGGGCGCTGCGCAGCGAGCTTGCGGAGATCAAGACGCGGCTCGCCTGAGGCGGGAGCCGATTTGGCAGGCCCGCCCGTGGTGGTTGGGCGGGCCTGCCGGTATCAGGGTGATCGCGACCCTAGGCGAGGCCGGCGGGGCGCCGCAGGTCCAGCGTCGTCGGGAAGGTCGCGTTGGGCCGCTCGCCGATCGGCTCGTAGGTGCCGGGCGTGTGGCCGATTTCCTCGAAGCGGGCGAGGCGCCGGGCCTCGGCCTCGTAGGAATTGACCGGGAACGTATCGTAGTTGCGACCGCCCGGATGGGCGACGTGATAGACGCAGCCGCCCAGCGAGCGCTTCGACCAGCGATCGTAGATGTCGAAGGTCAGCGGCGCGTCGACGGGCAGGGTCGGATGCAGGCCCGAGGCCGGCTGCCATGCCTTGAAGCGCACGCCCGCCACCGCGTCCTTGCCACTGCCGGTCGGCGTCATCGGCACCTCGCGGCCGTTGCAGGTGAGCATGTGCCGCGCCGGGTCGAAGCCGCTCATCTTCGCCTGCAGCCGCTCGACCGAGGAATCGACGAAGCGCACCGTGCCGCCGATGGCTCCCGTCTCGCCCATCACATGCCAGGGCTCCAGCGCCTGGCGCAGTTCCAGCGTGACACCGCTGCGCTCGATCCGGCCGCAGAAGGGGAAGCGGAACTCGGCCTGCGCCTCGAACCACTCGGCCCGCATCGGATAGCCGGCCGCACCGAGGTCGGCGAGGACGTCGGTGAAGTCCTGCCAGACGAATTCCGGCAGCATGAAGCGGTCGTGCAGGGTGGTGCCCCAGCGCACGAAGCGGCCGGTCTCCGGCGTCTTCCAGAACTTGGCGATCAGCGCCCGGATCAGCAGCTGCTGGGCAAGGCTCATCCGCGCGTCCGGCGGCATCTCGAAGCCGCGGAACTCGACGAGACCGAGGCGGCCCGTCGGGCCGTCGGGGGAGAACAGCTTGTCGATGCAGATCTCGGCCCGGTGGGTGTTGCCGGTCACGTCGATCAGGAGGTTGCGGAACAGCCGGTCGGTCATCCACGGCGCGACGGAGGTGGAATCCGCCGGGATCTGCGCCATGGCGATCTCGAGTTCATAGAGCTGGTCGTGACGCGCCTCGTCGATGCGGGGCGCCTGGCTCGTCGGTCCGATGAACAGGCCGGAGAACAGATAGGACAGCGACGGATGGCGCTGCCAGTAGAGGACCAGCGACTTCAAAAGGTCCGGCCGCCGCAGGAAGGGCGAATCCAGCGGCGTCGCGCCGCCGACGACCACATGGTTGCCGCCGCCGGTGCCGGCATGCTTACCGTCGATCATGAACTTGTCGGTGCCCAGCCGCGACTGCCGCGCCTCCTCGTAGACGGCGGTGGTGATGTCGACGCTCTCGCGCCATGACGCGGCGGGATGGACATTGACCTCGATGACGCCCGGGTCGGGCGCGACGCGGATGACGTTGAGCCGCGGATCGGCCGGCGGGGCGTAGCCCTCGATCTGGATCGGCAGGTTTTCCGCTTCCGCCACCTCCTCGACCGCGCCGAGAAGATCGAGATAGGCCTCGGCCGTCTCCAGCGGCGGCATGAACACGCACAATTTGCCGTCGCGCGGCTCGATGGCGATGGCCGTGCGCACCGCACCGAGAATTGCGTTGGGGCTCGGCTCGGCCGGGGCCGCCGGCGCCGCGGTGCCGGAAGCCGACGTCATGCCGGCGCCGCCCGCCGACTGGCGCATCGTGCCGGCAGGGCCGTCCATCGCCTGCTCGGCCGCGTCGTCCCGCTGGCTCTGCATCTCGACGCGGCCGTACTGGGTGCGGTTTTGCGGCGGCAGCGGCGGGAAGGGCTGCATCGGGTCGGCCGGGTGGATGTAGGGATAGTCCTTCGGCTCCAGATGCGGGATCGCACCGAGCGGCAGGCGATAGCCCAGCGCGCTGTCGCCGGGGGCGAGGAACAGATGCCCGCGCCGGGTCGTCCAGCGCTCCGACTGCCAGCGCAGGGCGCGCTCGCCGCGTCCCTGCCAGGCCTGCACCGGCAGGACATAGCCGGTCGGCTTGGACAGGCCGCGCGAGAACACGGTCGCCAGACGGGCGCGTTCCTCCGGGTCCTCCAGCTTGGAATCCGTCGGCTCGACATTTTCGGGAAGCTGCGCCTCGCGGGCGAGCCAGTAGGCGGAGTCCTCATAGGCCGGCGCGGCGTAGTCGGGCGACACGCCGATCGCCTCGGCGACCTTGCGCGACAGGCGCTCGGCCTCTTCGGGCCCGACCGGGCGCGCCTCGGTTTCGCGCGCCACCAGTTCGGCGTTCTTCCAGACCGGCACGCCGTCCTTGCGCCAGTAGAGCGAGAAGGTCCAGCGCGGCAGGGTCTCGCCCGGATACCACTTGCCCTGGCCGTAATGCAGGAAGCCGCCGGGCGCGAACCGGTCGCGCAGGCGCCGGATCAGGTCGTCGGCAAGGCCCCGCTTCATCGGGCCGGTCGCGTCGGCGTTCCATTCCGGCGACTCGAACTCGTCGATCGAGACGAAGGTCGGCTCGCCGCCCATGGTCAGGCGGACGTCGTTCTCCACCAGCTCGCGGTCCACCGTCTCGCCGAGTGCGTCCAGCGCCTGCCAGCTTTCCTCGGAGAAGGGGTAGGAGACGCGCGGCCGCTCGGAGATGCGATCGACGGTCATCTCGAAGTCGAATTCGACCTCGGCGAAGCTGACGACGCCCGAGATCGGCGCGGCCGAGCGGTAATGCGGGGTGGCAGCCAGCGGCACGTGGCTCTCGCCGGTCATCAGGCCGGAGGTGGGGTCGAGGCCGATCCAGCCGGCGCCGGGCAGATAGACCTCGGCCCAGGCGTGCAGGTCGGTGAAATCGACATCGGTGCCCGTGGGACCGTCGAGGGCGACCTGATCGGGCTTGAGCTGGATCAGATAGCCGGAGACGAAGCGGGCGGCGAAGCCGAGATGGCGCAGGACCTGGACCAGCAGCCAAGACGTGTCGCGGCACGAGCCCGAGCGGTTCTGCAGCGTTTCGTCCGGCGTCTGAATGCCCGGCTCCATGCGCACCAGATAGGTGATCTCCTGCTGCAGCGTCCGGTTGAGGCCGACGAGGAAATCCACCGTATGGGTTTCGCTGCGGTCGAGGTCTTCCAGATAGCGGCTCAGCAGCGGACCGGCCGGCTCGGCGCCGAGATAGGCGGAGAGGTCGGTCTTCAGCGGCTCCTCGTACTGGAACGGCCAGGCCTCGGCCGCCTCCTCGACGAAGAAGTCGAACGGATTGTAGACCGTCATGTCGGCCAGGAGATCGACCTCGATGCGGAATTCCGTCGCTTCTTCCGGGAACACCAGCCGCGCGAGGTAGTTGCCGAATGGATCCTGTTGCCAGTTGATGAAGTGGTTTTCCGGCAGGATCTTCAGCGCGTAGGACGGCACTCTGGTGCGCGAATGCGGCGCCGGCCGCAGCCGGATGACCTGCGGGCCGAGCCTGACGGGACGGTCGTAGCGGTAATGGGTGACATGGTGCAGGGCTGCTAGGATCGACATCGGAACTTTCGTGCAGGTCACTCGGAACGCGGCGGGGCGGATGCTGCAGACGTTCCTTGACCATAAGGCCGGGACGGTTTCCGGCAAGCTCTCCCATCCCCCTGCAGGGGATGCGGACCGATTTATTTGCCTCCGGCGCCACAAAGCCGGAACCTGCCGCCCATCGGCGCATTTATGCGCGCTGGCTGCTAACGCCACGTCAGGCGCCGCAAAGGTATTGAAGATGAAGCTGTTTTCCTGTCCGTCCTGTTCGCACACCGTGTTCTTCGAAAACACCGTCTGCGAGCGCTGCAATCACGCGCTCGGCTATGAGCCGCAGGCCAACCATATCCTGGCGCTGGAGGCCGACGACGGGATCTGGAAGTCTGTCGGCGCCTACAGCGATGCCGGCCGCTGGAAATACTGCCAGAACAGCGAATATGGCGTCTGCAACTGGCTGATCCCGGGCGACAGCGCCGACAGCCTGTGCGCGGCCTGCCGGCACAATGTCACGGTGCCCGACCTCGGCGACACCGAGAAGGTCGATCTGTGGCGCAGCATGGAGATCGCCAAGCACCGGATGATCTACACCGCGATGCGCCTCGGCCTGCCCTTGGTGACCCGCGACGAGGACGACGAGGGCCTGGGCTTCGACTTCCTGTCGAACGATCCCGGCACCAACGAATCGGTCATGACCGGCCATGACGACGGCCTGATCACCATCGCGCTGGTCGAGGCGAACGATGCCGAGCGCGAGCAGCGCCGCACTGCAATGGGCGAACCCTACCGCACGCTGCTCGGCCATTTCCGCCACGAGGTCGGCCACTGGTACTGGGATCGGCTGGTCCGCGACGGCGGTGCGCTGGACGCCTGCCGGGCGATCTTCGGCGACGATACGGTCGATTACGGCGACGCGCTGCAGACCCACTACGCCAACGGCCCGAAGCCGAACTGGCAGGACGAATATGTCTCGTCCTACGCCGGTGCCCATGCCTGGGAGGATTTCGCCGAGACCTGGGCGCATTACTTCCACATTGTCGATACGCTGGAGACCGGCCACAGCTGGGGCGTCATCGTCAATCCGCGGGTCGACGAGGCCGGGCTCCTCAGCACCCGGATCGATTTCGACGTCTTCTCGGAAGGCGTCACGACGCAGGAGATCGCCGGGGCGTGGCTGCCGCTGTCGGCGGCGCTGAACTCGTTCAACCGTTCGATGGGGCACCAGGATCTCTATCCCTTCGTGCTCTCCGAAACGGTGATCGGCAAGCTCGGCTTCATCCACGATCTGGTCCATGGCCGGATCGGCAACGCGACAGGCAAGGCCGGCGCGCACCGCGGCTGACGAGCAGGTCGCGGCCATCGAAATTACCGGGCGCGGACCGGTCTGGCGGTGGCACAAATGCCATTCGCGTGAGTTAGGCTGATGCGAGCCGGAGACGGAAGCAGCGTCGGCTGGCAAGGCGGTCGCAGCGACACGACCCGCCACCGCGTGCAGCGCGGCCGGACCGCATCGGCCCATGGAATTGACGGGACAGGCATATGACAGGCGGCAATCGTTTCTCCTTCGACACGTCCTGGGGCACACGGCATGGGGATGACGGGACCGTCTTCCGGCTCTGGGCGCCCGGCGCCGGGCATGTCGATCTCGTCGTTGGCGGCCAGGGCGGCGAGAACGACTTCCTTGCGATGGAAAAGGACGCCGCCGGTTGGTGGCGGGTCACGACCGATCAGGTTGCCGTCGGCGGCGGCTACGGTTTCCGCGTCGATGACGGCATGGTCGTGCCCGACCCGGCGGCGCGTGCCCAGATGGGCGACGTGCACGGCCTGTCGAAACTGGTCGATCCGCGATCCTATGCCTGGAAGACCGCCGACTGGGCCGGTCGGCCCTGGGAAGAGGTAGTCTTCTACGAGCTCCACACCGGCACCTTCACCGAGGCCGGCACCTTCGAGGCGATGATCGAGCGCCTCGACTATCTGCGGGACCTCGGGATCACCGCGGTCGAGTTGATGCCCGTCGCCCAGTTCGGCGGCCGTCGCGGCTGGGGCTATGACGGCGTGCTGCTCTACTGCCCGCACGAGGTCTATGGCGGCGTCGACGGTCTCAAGCGGCTGGTCGACGCGGCGCATGAGCGCGGCCTGATGGTCTTCCTCGACGTTGTCTACAACCATTTCGGACCCGACGGGAACTACATCGGCTCCTATGCGCCGGAGTTCTTCCACGAGGAGATCCACACCCCCTGGGGCGCGGCGATCGCCTATGACGAAGCGCCGGTGCGCGAGTTCATGATCGACAATGCGCTCTACTGGCTCGAGGAATACCGGATCGACGGCCTGCGCCTCGACGCGATCGACTCCATCAAGGACACCACCGACACGCCGCTGGTGAAGGAACTGGCCGCGCGGGTCCGGGCGGCCTTTCCCGATCGCCACGTGCATCTGACCACCGAGGACGACCGCAACATCACCTGGCATGTCGCCCGCGACGAGGCCGGGCAGCCGGCGCTGGTCTCGGGCGAATGGAATGACGATTTCCATCATTGCGCCCATGTCATCGCGACCCATGAATACGACAATTACTACGCCGACTATGTCGGCCACAGCGTCGAGCAGATGGCCAAGTGCCTGGCCACCGGCTTCGTCTTCCAGGGCGAGTATTCCGAGCATCGCGGTCACGAGGTGGGCGAGAATTCGGCGCATCTGCCGCCGACGGCCTTCGTCAATTTCGTCCAGAACCACGACCAGATCGGCAATCGCGCCTTCGGCGACCGGCTGACGGATCTCGGCTCGCGTCGCGCTGTCGAATGCCTGCAGACCATCCTGCTCTTATCGCCGCAGATCCCGCTGATGTTCATGGGCGAGGAGTTCGGCGACACCCATCCGTTCAGCTTCTTCACCGATTTCGACGGCGAACTCGGCACCGCGGTGCGCGAGGGCCGGCGCAATGAATTCGCCAAGTTCGGGGCGTTCCAGGACGAGGAAGCGCGCCAGCTGATCCCCGATCCGAACGAGGAAAGCACCTTCCACAATTCGCGGGTCGACTGGACCATGCCCGAGCGGCCGACCTATCGGCGCCGGCTGGAACTGACGCGGCAATTGCTGGCCAAGCGCCAGTCCGCGATCGTTCCGCTTTTGAAGGGCATCGGCGGCAATGGCGGCACGTGGTTCGCGTCGGACGCGTCCAAGGCCTTCGTCGTGGCCTGGGAGCTGGCCGGCGGGACAGTGCTGCACCTCTTCGCCAATCTCGACGACGAGCCGTGGCCGATCCCCGACACTGTCGCCAAGAGCGATCTGACCTGCGGGACGCTGGTGCACGCCTATCCGAAGGGCGCCGACGAGCAGCTGAAGAGCGGCATTCTGCCGGGCACCTCCGTTGTGTTCCGCCTCGAAAACCAGAACCTGATCGCGGGGCCGGTCTCTTGAGCCGCGCCCTGCAGGACCTCGCGGAAAGCCATGGCATCCAGGTCGAATATACGTCCGAGATGGGCGAGCCGGTCCGCATTTCCGATGCGGCGGTGCACAGCCTGCTGGCGGCGCTCGACGTCGATCCGGACACCGGTGCGAAGGGCCGCTTTGCCGAAGCCCATCACACGCCCGAACGCGCCTGCGCGCTGCCGGCAGCGGTGAAGGGGCAGCGTCGCTGGGGCGTTGCCTGCCAGCTCTACGGCCTCCGCTCGGCGCGCAATCTCGGCCTCGGCGATTTCACCGATCTCGCCGATCTGGCGGTGACCGCGGCACGCGAGGGCGCCTCCTTCGTCGGCGTCAATCCGCTGCACGCCCTGTTCATGGCCGATGCCGGCCGCTTCAGCCCCTATTCGCCCTCGACCCGCAGTTTCCTCAATCCGCTCTACATCGCCATCGATCGCCTCGACGGCGGCGACGGGGTGGTGGCCGCATTGCGCCGGGAAAGCCCGGAACTGTTCGATGCGCTCGACGGCGACCTCGTCGATTATCCAGCCGTCGGCCGGGTGAAGCGGCAGGCGCTGGAGCGGGTCTTTGCAGCGAACCGCGCCGACATCGAGGCCTCCGAAGCCTTCGCCCGGTTCCGGGCGGCCGGCGGCGAGGCGCTGGCGGGTTTCGCCCTGTTCGAGGCGATCTCGGAAGCGCAGGTGGCCGATGGCGGCCATGCGGGCTGGCACAACTGGCCGCAGGAACTGCAGGACCGCACGAGCCCGGCGGTTGCTGAATTCGCCGCCGCCCATGCCGACCGGCTGACCTTCCATGCGTGGCTGCAATTCACCGCCGAAGCGCAGCTGGCGGCGGCACAGGCGACGGCCCGGTCCGCCGGCATGACGATCGGTCTCTATCTCGATCTCGCCGTCGGCGTTGCGCCGGACGGGGCCGAGACCTGGAGCGATCCGTCGCTGACGGTCAATGCGGCCCGGGTCGGCTCGCCGCCGGACATGTTCAACAGCCAGGGCCAGGACTGGGGCCTCGCGCCGCTGTCGCCCAAGGTGCTGGCCGAGCGCGACTACCGGCCGCTGCGCGCCTCCTTTGAGGCGCTGACCCGCCATGCCGGCGCCGTCCGCATCGATCACGCCATGAGTCTGGCGCGGCTGTGGTGGATCCCGCAGGATGCCGGCTCCTCGGGCGGCGGCTATGTCCGCTATCCGCTCGGCGCGATGGTCGACGCCCTGGCCGAAGCCTCCGAGGCCAATGAATGCCTGGTCATCGGCGAGGATCTCGGCACGGTCCCGGAAGGCTTTCGTGGCACGATGGAGGACGCCAACATCCTGTCCTACCGCGTGCTCTATTTCGAGCGGCAGGACGACCGTTTCGTCGAGCCCCAAGACTATCCCGAACTGGCGCTGGCCTGCGTCTCCACCCACGATCTGGCGACGCTCGCCGGTTGGTGGACGGGCGCCGACGTCCAGCTGCGCGCCGAGGCCGGCACCCAGGACGAGGCCGCGACCGAGCGCGATCTCGCCGCGCGCCGCCACGACCGCGTCGCATTGCTCGCAGCGCTCGCCAAGGCGAAGCTGCTGCCCAAGGACATGGAGGCGCTGACCCTTGCGGGCGGTGCCGATCTGCCCGAGGCGCTGCCGGCGGCGATCGCCGTCGCCATCCATTGCTATGTCGCGCGTACGCCGTCGCTGCTTCTGACCGTGCAGCTCGAAGACATGGTAGGGCAGGAGCGCCAGCCGAACCTGCCCGGCACCACCGACCAGTATCCCAATTGGCGCATCCGATCCGACGTGCCCCTCGAGGGGCTGATCGATCACGAACGCTTCCGGGCCATGGCCAAGGCCATGCGCGAAGAAAGGCCGAACGCATAATGAGTCGCCAACTCGTCGCCACCTATCGCCTGCAGTTTCGCGAGGGCACCGATTTCGCGGTCGCCGCGGATCTCGCCGCCTATGTCGGCAAGCTGGGCGCCAGCCATCTCTACGCTTCGCCGATCTTCGCCGCCTCGCCGGGCTCCACCCACGGCTACGACGTCACCGACTACAATTCCTTCGAGGAGGATCTGGGCGGGGTCGCCGGCTTCACCAGGATGAGCGACGCGCTGGTGAAGGCCGATCTCGGCCTGATCCTCGACTTCGTGCCGAACCACATGGGTGTCTCGCCGACCAACCACTGGTGGGAGGACGTGCTGCGCTGGGGCCGCGAAAGCCGCTATGCCGGCACCTTCGACATCTCCTGGGAGGCCGAGAAGATCCTCGTGCCGGTCCTGGCCAAGCCCTATGGCGAGGCACTGGCCGACGGCGATCTCTCCGTCGTCTTCGACGAGCCGACGTCGAGCCTGCGTTTCGATGCCTCCGGCTACGGCCTGCCGATCGATCCGCGCACCTATGGCCATATCTTCGGCCTGATGGATCATCCGGACAAGGACCGGCTGATCCGCCGCTTCGCCGTCTCGACGCCGACCGAGGCCGACGAGATGACCGAGCGGTTCCACGAGCATCTGGCCGATCCAGCCTTCCGCTCCGCCCTGGACAAGGCGCTGGCGACGATCCGGGGCGATGAGGCTGCGCTGCACGATCTGCACGAGGCGCAGGCCTGGCGGCTCGCCTGGTGGCGTACGGCCCGCGAGAAGCTGACCTATCGGCGGTTCTTCGAGATCGCCGACCTGATCGGCGTGCGCCAGGAATCGCGCCGGGTCTTCCGCGAATCCCACCAGATGATCATGCGGCTGGCGCGCGAACGCCGGCTCGACGGCATCCGCATCGACCATGTCGACGGCCTCGCCGATCCGAAGGGCTATCTGGAGGATCTGCGCCAGGCGTTTCATTCGGTCCGCCGCTCGCCCTCGATCCATGTCGAGAAGATCCTGACCGGCGACGAGCGCCTGCGTACGTCCTGGGAGATTGCCGGCACGACCGGCTACGAATTCATCACCGCCCTGTCCGGGCTCTACGTCGACGCTGCCCGCGAGGCGCCGATGACCGACGCCTATCACGATTTCCTCGGCGAGGAGGAAGACCTGCGGGCCATGATCACCCGGCAGAAGCGGGCGATCTTCCAGCGCAACCTGGCCGGTGAACTGTCCTATCTGACGGGCCTTGCCCTGTCGGTGGCCGGGCGCGGCCTTGCGACCCGCGATCTGGGCGCCGACACCATGGCCCGCGCCATCGTCGAGGTGGCGACGGCACTGCCGGTCTATCGCACCTATGTCTCGGTCGACGGCGTGCCGCGCCGTGACATCGCGATCATCGACGACGCCGTCGATCTGGCCATGACCGGCCGCGAGGTCGAGGCGGACGAGCCGATCCAGTTCATCGGCCGGCTCCTGAAGCTCGATTTCGAGGACGGCGCCGATGTCGCCGGAGCGCTCGACTTCACCCGCCGCCTGCAGCAGACCACCGGCGCGGTGATGGCCAAGGCCGTCGAGGACACGGTGTTCTACCGCTACAACCGCCTGATCGCGCTGAACGAGGTGGGCGGCGAGCCGGATCATTACGGCGCCGATGTCGATCTCTTCCACGAGGCGATGCAGATCCGGGTCGAGGATCAGCCGGAAGGCATGCTGGCGACCTCGACCCACGACACCAAGCGCGGCGAGGACGCCCGGGCGCGGCTCTACACCCTCTCCGAAGCGCCGGAGCACTGGCAGTCGCTGGTGCGCGGATATGCCGAGCAGCTCGCGCCGTTCCGCCATTCCATCGACGGCGGCCAGATGGAAGCGCCCGAGCCGGCGACGGAATGGGGCCTCTACCAGTCGCTGCTCGGCGTCCTGCCGACGGATTTCGACGCGGCCGACACCGACGCCTGTGCCGCGATCGCCGAACGCCTGGCCGCCTATGCCGAGAAGGCGGTGCGCGAGGCCAAGCGCTGGACCAGCTGGACCTCGCCGGCCGAAGCCTATGAAGCCGGCGTACAGGACTTCGTCCATGCGCTGCTCGACCCGAAGAAGACCGGCGATTTCCTCTCCGGCTTCTGGGCGGCGGCGCAGCCCTTCGTGGCTGCCGGTGCGCTGAATTCGCTGTCCCAGACGGCGATCAAGATGGCAGCGCCAGGCGTGCCCGACATCTACCAGGGCACCGAGTTCTACGATTTCTCCCTGGTCGATCCGGACAACCGGCGGACCGTCGACTTCGCATCGATCTCCGGCGCTCTGGCGGAAGCGGGCGATCCGGCAGACGCGCTGGCCGACTGGCGAAGCGGCCATCTGAAGGCGATGATCGTCGCGCGCGGACTGGCGATGCGCCAGCGTGCGCCGGCGCTGTTCACCTCGGGGGCCTATGTGCCGCTGGCGGTCGAAGGCGCGATGGCGGCGCATGTCGTCGCCTTTGCCCGCACCGACGAGGCCGGACACGTCGCGATCACCATCGCGCCGCGGCTCTGCCTGACCCTGCTCGACGGGCGCGAGGCGATCGACGTGCCGGCCGAGCGTTGGCAGGAGACGTCGATCCGCCTGCCGGAAGGGCTTGCCGGACGCACCTATCGCGACGTGGTCACCGGGCAGGAGCATGAGCTGCCTGCCGACCTCTCCCTGGCGACGGTGCTGGCACAGCTTCCCTTCGCGCTGCTCGAGGCCATCTGATCGGCTTGCGTCCGGGGCGAGGGGAACCTTCGCCCCGGGCGCAGGCAAGGCACCCTGCAGTTCGGCATATCGGAGACCGTCATGGCAATCCGCACCGTCGTCTGGAACGAGTTCGTCCACGAGCGCGAGGAAGCCGAGGTCCGGGCGATCTATCCGGACGGCATCCACGAGACGATCGCCGCCGCCTTGCGGCAGGACCCGGAGGTCGACGTCTCGACGGCAACGATGGACGCGCCAGAGCACGGCCTGCCGCAGGAACGGCTCGACGCCACGGACGTGCTCCTCTGGTGGGGGCACAAGGCGCATGGCCAGGTCAGCGACGAGACGGTCGACCGCGTCGCCGAGCGGGTGCATCAGGGCATGGGCCTGATCGTCCTGCATTCGGGTCACTTCTCGAAGATCTTCAAGCGGCTGATGGGCACGCCCTGTTCGCTGCGCTGGCGCGAGGCGGGCGAGCGCGAACGGCTGTGGACGATCAACCGCTCGCATCCGATCGCGCAGGGGCTCGGACCGTCGATCGAGCTGCCCCAGGCGGAGATGTATGGCGAACCGTTCCTGGTGCCCGAGCCGCTGGAGACGGTGTTCATCTCCTGGTTCGAGGGCGGCGAGGTGTTCCGCTCCGGCCTGACCTACCGGCGCGGGGCGGGCAACATCTTCTATTTCAGCCCCGGCCACGAGACCTATCCGATCTATCACGAGCCGGCCGTGCAGACCGTCCTGCGCAACGCGGTGCACTGGGCGTACAACCCGGTTCCCGCCTGGTCCGACGTGTCGAACGCGCCGAACGTGCCGGTCGACAAGGCACCCGAGCCGATCGAGCAGCGCGGCGCCTCGCTCCACAAGGACGGCGAGGCGGGCTTTCGATGACCGGCGGGGCGACCTCGCCGTCCGGGGCCGCGGCGGGTGCGAAGCGCATCCTGATCCTCGGCACCGGCAGCATCGCCCATCGCCATGCCGAGCATTTCGGCTCGATCCCGGGCTGCACGGTCGTTGCGGCCTGCGACACCAATGCCGAACGGGCCCGGGCTTTCGCCGCCCTGCACGGCATCCCGCATGCGTTCGACAATCTCGACGCCGCGCTGGCCTGGGGTGGTTTCGAGGCGGTGGTCAACGCGACGCCCGACCAGGTCCACAAGCCGACGACGCTGCGGGTTCTCGAACACGGCAAGGCGGTGTTCTGCGAGAAGCCGCTGGCGGTTCATGCGACCGACGCCTTCGAGATGGTCGCGGCGGCGGAAGCGGCCGGCTTGATCAACATGGTCAACCTGACCTACCGCAACGCCCATGCCATCCAGATGGCGCGGCGGATGATCGAGGCGGGCGAGATCGGCGACATCCGGCATGTTGCCGCGAGCTATCTGCAGAGCTGGCTGACGGCGCGCCACTGGGGCGACTGGCGGACCGACGAGCGATGGCTGTGGCGGCTGTCGACGGCCCATGGCTCGGGCGGCGTCCTCGGCGATATCGGCATCCACATCCTCGACTTCGTCACCTTCGGCACCGGTCTCGACATCGCCGCGCTGGGCGCGCGGCTGAAGACCTTCGACAAGGCCGAGGGCGGCGCGATCGGCGACTACGGGCTCGACGCCAACGATTCCTGCGCGATGACCGTGGAATTCGGCAACGGCGCGCTGGGCGTCGTCCATATGAGCCGCTCGGCGACCGGCAGGGAGAACGATCTCGACCTGACCATCCACGGCGAAAAGGGCGCTCTGAAGATCTGGTCCAACACGACGGACTCGACGCTGTCTGCCTGTCTCGGGCCCGATATCGAGACGCAGACCTGGAAGGTGCTCGACTGCCCGCCGACACCGCGCAACGCCGACCGTTTCGTGCTGGCGCTCCTGTCGGGCGTGAACGGCCAGCCGGATTTCCGCCATGCGGCGCAGGTGCAGACGCTGCTCGACCTTGCGATCCGGTCGGACGCGCAGGGTCGGATACTTACGGTCGATTGAGCAAATGACGACGGCGAATCGCTTTTCCGGGGGCGTATCCAGTCCCGGTTAAGGATTTGCCCGGTAAGCTGCCGCCCGTGTGCCGCCTTCCGCGGCCGTAGTGTCACGTGCGGTCCGCACGGCCAGGAAACGCCGGCATGCTCTCCAATACGCTTTCGTACCAGCTCTACACCCGCGACATGACCCGCACGCTCGACCGCATCGCGGCCGATCCGGTGGTCAAGCGCGAGGCGGAGTACTACCGGACGAACATCCATTCGGTCTCGACGATCGACGAGTTCATGGCGGATTACCGGCTCTATTCCTACGCCATGAAGGCGCATGGGCTGGAAGAGCAGATCGGTTCGAGGGCCCTGATCAAGAAGGTTCTGGAAAGCGATCTCAGCGATTCGACGAGCCTTGCGAACAAGCTGTCGGACGAGCGCTACCGGACCTTCGCCAAGGCATTCAGCTTCATCAACAACGCCGAGCCGCCGGTCCTGGTGGCGCAGTCGGTCGGCCAGACCGATCTCGTCGTCGAGGCCTATTCGGACTACCGCACTCGTGCCGGCCAGGTGCATGCGACGGCCGCCAAGGGCTACATGGACGGCATCGGCGCCATCTCCAATGTCGACGATTTCCTCAACAGCACGCATCTCTTCAACGTGTCGCTGGCCTCGGTCGGCATCGACCCGTCCATCGCGTCGCGCGCCTTCATCCGCGATGTCCTGACCGGTAATGCCGCCGACGGGCCGGCTGCCAATGGCGACAACCGCTATGCCGATCTCGCCGCCATGCTCGCCTTCGAGCCGGATGGGTCGATCCCCGCCGGTGGCCTGCAGAGCGAGAGCGAGGCCAACACCACGGTCTTCAACTACTTTGCCAAGAAGGGTCTCGCCACGAGCGAGCAGGCGGCGGCCTACCAGGTCAGCTACTACGAAGCCAAGATCGGCCAGATCCGAACCGCCGACGAACTGGTCAACGATCCACGCCTGTTCGGCATGGCGCTCAGTTCGGTGGGCCTCAGCGATTCGGAAATGCCGGCCTACGCCTGGACGCTTCTGACCAGCGATCCCGCCGATCCGAACAGCGACCTGAACCAGATGCCGGAGGACACGCCGGCCTCGCTTGCGCGCAAGGAGAAGTACAAGCTTCTCAACGAGCGGTTCAATTTCGACACCCAGGGCAATCTGCCGGTTGGCGAACCCGCCCAGAGCGACGCCGCGCGCGAAGCGACGGTCGACGGCTATTTCGCTAATTACCGCACCGCCACGGCCGGTAACGACAAGATTGCTACCAGCCTGTTCCGCGTGGCGGTGAGCGGCATGTCGACCGTGCGCCAGTTCGTCTCGAGTTCGGCGGTCTACGACTACGCCCTGAAGGCTTTCGGCCTCGATCCGGCGACCGAGAGCCGCAGCAGCATCATGCGGGTGCTGCGCAGCGACCCGTCCGATCCGTCGTCCTACGCCAATTCGCTGGGTGACGATCGCTATGTGAAGCTGGCCGCGGCGTTCAACTTTGACGACAGCGGCAAGATCGCGGCCCAGCGCATCGCCCAGACCGAAGCCAACCAGATCGACACCGCCACGCGCTACGCGGAATCCTTCGGTGACACGCCGACGACAGCCGAAAGCAAGGCGATCACCGAGGCCACCTCGGCCTACAAGAAGGCGCTCCTGTCCATCGTCTCCGTCAACGACTTCGTCACCAACAAGACCGTCGTGAACTTTGCGCTGAAGGCATATGGGCTCGAAGCCGATCGCCTGTCGCAGAAGGATCTCGTCTCGGTCCTGACCAGCGACCCGTCCGATCCCCAGAGCTTCGTCAACAAGTCGGGCGATCGCCGCCTGATCGAATTTGCGGCCGCCTATGCCTTCACTCCCGATGGCGGCATCGAGCGCGGTGCGCACGAGATCCAGAGCGCCAGCGACTTCCTGTCGACGCAGGATTTCTACCTGCGCCAGACCATGGAAGAAGAGGCCGGCGCCGACAACGAGTCGGTGCGCCTGGCCCTCTATTTCCGCCGCCTGGCACCCGAACTGACATCGATCTACGAGATCCTCGCCGATCCGGCGCTGCTGACCGTGGTGCAGACGGCGGTGGGCCTGCCGGCCGAGTCGAGCCAAAGCAATCTCGACCTGCAGAAGCGGACCATCGAGAAGAAGCTGGACCTGGAAACGCTGAAGGATCCGAAGGGGCTGGAGCGGTTCATCAGCCGCTATCTCGCGCTGCAGGAAGCCCAGTCGACGAGCACGGCGACGTCGCCGGCCCTGGCGATCCTCGGCAGTTCCGGCGGTATCCTGTAACTATCTGCGACATGTGAAATGACGAAGGCCCCGGCGGATACGCTCCACCGGGGCCTTCGTTGTTTGGGGTCATCACCGATGGGCGCAGGCCGCGCCGTCGATCAGTTGCCGCGCGACGCGCGTGTTCCCGTCAGGTCAGCGGACCGACAGGACCTCGCCGCTGCGGCGGTCGATCTCGACACGCATCTGGCGCTTGCGCCGGTCGGAGCCCTCGACGCGGTAGGCGCCGCGGCTGCTCGTGACGACGTGGACCTGGCGCATGCCCTGACGCTTGGCGATGCGCACCGCATCGCGCTCGGAGACATCGCGGCGGGCTTCCTCGCGCCGATCCCGGCGATCGTGGTCGCGCCGGTCGTGATCGCGCATCTGTTCTTGGGGGACGATGCGGATCCCGTCGCGACCGATCTGGACGCTCTGGGACAGCACCGGCGTGGCTGCGGTCATCGCCGCGACGGCCACCACTGCGTAAAGGCTTTTCCTGCTGATCACGGCTCGACTCCTCACCCAAAATCGCGCGACCGGAAACAACTCCAGCGCGTGTGCGGAGCCCAAACCGAGATCGTGGTCCTTTGGTTCCGTGACTATCAGGCAGGGGAACGTGACATCGGTTCGCGACGGTCGGGGACGACGCTGCGTGGACGCCATCCCCGTGTGATCGCGAATTTCGCGGTCCGTCAGTGCAGGTACTGGCCGCCATTCGCCGAGAGCGTCGAGCCGGTGATGAAGCCCGCGTCATCCGAGGCCAGGAACACCACGCAGCGGGCGATCTCTTCGGCTTCGCCGAGACGGCCGACCGGGATCTGCGGCAGGATGTGCTTCTGCATTACATCGTCGGAGATCGTCGCCATCATCTCGGTGTTGATGTAGCCGGGGCAGATCGTGTTGACGGTGATGCCCTTCTTGGCGCCTTCCTGGGCCAGCGCCTTGGAGAAGCCGATGTCGCCGGCCTTGGCGGCGGAATAGTTCGCCTGGCCGGCCTGACCCTTCTGGCCGTTGATCGACGAGATATTGATGATCCGGCCGAAATTGCGCGACCGCATGCCCTCCCAGACCGGCCGGGTCATGTTGAACAGGCCGTTGAGATTGGTGCCGATGACCTCCTGCCATTGCTCGGGCGTCATCTTGTGGAACATGGCGTCCCGCGTGATGCCGGCATTGTTGACCAGGATCTCGACGGGGCCGTGCTCGGCCTCGACCTTGGCAATGCCCTCCGCGCAGGCCTCGTAGGACGAAACATCCCATTTGTAGACGGCGATGCCGGTGGCGTCCTTGAAGGCGTTGGCCTTCTCGTCATTGCCGGCATAGGTCGCCGCGACCGTGTAGCCGGCCGCCTTCAGCGCCTTGGCGATGGCCGCGCCGATACCGCGCGTGCCGCCGGTGACGATTGCAACTCTTCCCATGTCTTCCTCCCGTTTGGATTATCCCGACGCGTGAGCGTCGCGCGTTCCGAGTGTCTTGTCATGTGCGAAGGCCGGCGCGTCGGTTCCCAGCCCGTGCCGGAGCAGGAAGGCCTTGCCGTCGCTGGCGCCCTGCCGCCAGGTGTCCTCGATCTTCTTGCGGTCGGTGAAATCGATCTTGTCGGCCGGCACCGCTTCGGACGGCTCGACATAGAGGCAGCTCTCCGATTGCGGCAGGTGACGGAACCGGCGGGTGAGCAGGATGAGCGTCCGGCCCTCGTTGGGATCGGGCATCGGTGCCTTGGACGTCATCCCGCCGTCGATGACCGGGCGGCCGTTCCAGCCCTCGATGTTGAACACCGGCGGGATCACGGCGGCACTGCAGACCAGGTCGATCAGGCGCCCGTCGCGGGCCGCCTGCCTGGCGTCAACGAGGATCTGGTCGGTGCCGAGCGCCGTCGGCAGCACGACCTTCGGGGTCGAGCGGACGGCGAGATCGAGGAGATAGGCCGCCATCAGCGGGAAGGTCGACCATTTCGGCAGGCGCCGGGTCGGCGGATGGGCCAGCAACACCTGAAAGGACGGGCCGTCGGCGATCGCCGCGATGGCCTGCCGGTCGAGCGTCTCAGCGACGATCTCCCGGTACATGCGCTGGTGCGGCGTCAGCCCGTCGGCCTGCACCTCGCTCCAGCTGGTGGCGACGTTCTGCGACCGGCGGTCGAAGGTCGTGCCCATCACCTCCAGCAGGGTTTCGTCGCGACCGGCGATGAAGCAGCTCGCCGACAGCGCGCCGCCGGAAACGCCGGCGATGCGCGCCGGCGTCAGGGCCAGCGGCCGACGGACCGTCTCCAGGAAACCGCCGTGCCAGAAGCAGCGCGTTCCGCCGCCCGAGAACACCAGCTGTTCGAAGTTCAGGTCCGTCATGCCGCCGCGCCGTTTTACGACGGCGCCTCTACGGGCGCTCGAAGCACATTGCGACGCCCATGCCGCCACCGATGCACAGGGTGGCGAGACCCTTCTTGGCGTCGCGCCGGATCATCTCGTGGATCAGCGTGTTGAGAACGCGGGTGCCGGATGCGCCGATCGGGTGGCCGATGGCAATGGCGCCGCCATTGACGTTGACGATGTCCGGGTTCCAGCCGAGGTCCTTGTTCACCGCGCAGGCCTGGGCGGCGAAGGCCTCGTTGGCCTCCACGAGATCGAGATCCTCGACGCTCCAGCCGGCCTTCTCGAGAGCCTTGCGCGACGCCGGGATCGGGCCGGTGCCCATGATTGACGGATCGACGCCGGCGGTCGCCCAGGAGGCGATGCGCACCAGCGGCGTCAGGCCACGCCGCTCGGCCTGGGCCTCGCTCATCAGCACCGTGGCGCCGGCGCCGTCATTGATGCCCGAGGCGTTGGCCGCCGTGACCGAGCCTTCCTTGTCGAAGGCCGGGCGCAGCTTCTGCACCTTCTCCAGCGTCGTGCCGTGCTTGATGTACTCGTCATCCTCGACCACCGTGTCGCCCTTGCGGCCCTTGACGGTGAAGGGGACGATCTCGTCCTTGAAGCGACCGGCCTTCTGCGCGGCCTCGGCCTTGTTCTGCGAGGCGACGGCGAACTCGTCCTGCATCTCGCGGGTGATCTGCCACTGGCGCGAGACGTTCTCGGCCGTGTTGCCCATGTGGTAGCCGTTGAAGGCGTCGATCAGGCCGTCCTTCAGCATGGTGTCGACCATCTTCAGGTCGCCCATCTTCTGGCCCTGGCGCAGATGCGCCGCATGCGGGGCCATGGACATGGATTCCTGACCGCCGGCCACGATGATGCTGGCATCGCCGAGGGCGATCTGCTGCATGCCGATGGCGACGGTGCGCAGGCCCGAGCCGCAGAGTTGGTTCAGCGCCCAGGCGGTGGTCTCCTTCGGGCAGCCGGCCGCCATGGCCGCCTGGCGGGCCGGGTTCTGGCCCTCGGCGGCGGTCAGGATCTGGCCCATGATGACCTCGTCGACATCACCGGCGTCGACCTTGGCGCGGGCCAGCGCCTCGCGGATGGCCGCGGCGCCCAGCTCATGGGCAGGCACGTTGGCGAACGCGCCGTTGAAGGAGCCGACCGGGGTGCGCGCCGCGCCGACGATGACGACCGATTGTCCGTTGCTCATGACCTGTGTCTCCCTGCGGGCTGCCCGCGATCGAGGAATTCCGTGCGGCGGCAGATAGGGTGCCGCGACCGGGTTCCCATCGGTTGTCGCAGAGCCGCTTTGCGGCTGTCAACGCGATCCCCGGCGTTGCGCCGCGCGCCGGCGGACGCTGCGATGCGGTAGGCGCCCCGGCCGGGTCACGGGGAATGGTTTGAGTACCGCCGGGTTTTGTGCCTATCATTTATGCGGCGCAACGAAGCAGTCGCACAAACCGACGACGTTGACGCCGGAACAGCGGGCTAGGGGGTGAGGAATGGCCAAGAATTCGGACGTGACGGTCATCAAGAAATACGCCAATCGCCGGCTCTACAACACCGGTACCAGCACGTATGTGACGCTGGAAAACCTGGCGGCGATGGTCAAGAAGAACGAGGAATTCGAGGTTCAGGACGCCAAGACCGGCGAGGACATCACCCATTCGGTGCTGACCCAGATCATCTTCGAGCAGGAGAACAAGGGCGGTCAGAACCTGATGCCGATCGCCTTCCTGCGCCAGCTCATCCGATTCTACGGCGACCAGATGCAGATGGTCATTCCGGCCTATCTGGAACAGTCGATGAGCGCGTTCTCGCGCGAGCAGGAAGGCTTTCGCGACAAGCTGCCGAGCGCGATGGCGCAGACGCCGATCAAGCTGATGGAGGAGCAGGTCCGCCGCAACACCGAGATGTTCCGGCAGGCCATGACCGTGTTCAATCCGTTTGCCGCCGGGGCCATGGGCAATGCGGCCGATCCGGCTTCGCGCGACAGCGAGGCGGCTGCGCCGCGCCGCAGCGAGCGGCCGGCCGATGACGATCTGAAGGCGATGCGCGAGCAGCTGGTGGAGATGCAGAAGCGCATCGAGGCGCTGGATGCCCGCAAGACCGACACCAAGAAGGCCGACTGATCACGACCGGCGCCGTCCGCCGTCCGGGGGAGGACCGGGCTGCGGACGCTACGCGGTGGCGACAGCAGTGCAGACAACGCGAAAAGGGCCAGTCCTGCCGGACCGGCCCTTTTCCATGCTGATCGATCCGGCCGCCGAGGCAGCCGGGAAAGGGCTTACGCCTTTTCCTTGACCGTCAGGATCTGGCGACCGCGATACATGCCGGTCTTCAGGTCGACGTGATGCGGACGGCGCAGCTCGCCCGAATCCTTGTCTTCGATGTAGGTCGGTGCCTTGAGGGCGTCCGCCGAACGGCGCATGCCGCGCTTCGACGGGGACGTTTTGCGTTTGGGTACGGCCATGTCTTGCTCCGTTCGGGCTGTCGGGGGATGCCGCAACGCGGCATCATCGACGTCTGTCTGATCTCGTTCTGCGCCGGCTCTCGGAGCTCCGCGCATTCACGTCGGCGTCGCCCGCGATCCCATGCAGATCGCCGCAGAACTTCGCCATGACGGGAATTCGAGGCTGCCCATAGCAAAGACCCGGCTGGTTGGGAAGGGGGCGGCGACGATTCCGTCGCAGCCGTCATGCGGGTTTCACGCAGCCGACATAGTCGCCCGAGCTTTTCGCCATGCGCTGCACCCGGTCGGCGAGGCGGTTGAGCCCGCGCCCGGGATTGGCCGGATTGCGCTCGATCGGATTGGGCAGCGTGACCGCCAGAAGCGCGGCCTGGCGGGCGGTGAGCTTGGCAGCGGACCGGCCGAAATAGTGCTGCGCAGCCGCCCCGATGCCGTAGATGCCGCGATCCCACTCCACGACGTTGAGGTAGATCTCCATGATCCGCCGCTTCGACAGGACGAGGTCGAGATACAGGGCGAGCGGCGCCTCGATCGCTTTGCGTACATAGGAGCGGCCGCCCCACAGGAAGAGATTCTTCACCGTCTGCATGGGAATCGTCGATGCGCCGCGGGTTTCCTCGCCGGCCAGCGCTTCCTCGACCACGGCGCGCATTTCGCCCCAGTCGATGCCGTCATGCCGGCAGAACTGGCCGTCCTCCGACATCATCACCGAATAGACCATCACCGGGGCGATGGCGTCGATGTCCACCCATTCGCGCTGCATCGAACGGAAGCCGAAGTGGTCGGCCAGCATCAGCGTCGAGACCGGATGCACGGCGCGCAGGGCATAGAGTGGCGTCAGGACGAGGGGAATCGCCACCAGCACGAGAATCACAAGAGCGGCGATCGCCGCAATCCGCCGGATCATCGTGCGATGCCTGCACGGCCGGCAGAGGCCGGCTGGCTATCGTTCAAAGGGCAGGGGCGGGAACGCGCGTTCATCCGCCGGTCTTACCGGTGACGCCGCATGGCCGCAACGCTGCGCCGTGTCGATCGCCGTGGGGTCCCGATGGGGAACCTGCGGCACAGCCGCCTTGACCCGGGCCGCGGCTTCGGCAAAGCCGGACGCGCACTGACAGGAGAGCGACGCAGCCATGAGCCAGACCCCGTTTCAAGCCCGGCTGTCGGAGGCCGCCGACCTGACCGAAGCGCGGCTCGCGGACTGCCTTGCCGGTGCGCACGGTTCGGTGGCGGGCGCTCCGGCGCGGCTTCTCGCGGCTATGCGCCATGGCGCGCTCGGCGGGGGCAAGCGGCTGCGGCCCTTCCTGGTGATCGAGAGCGCGCGCCTGTTCGGCGCCGATCCGCAGGCCGCGATCGGCACGGCGACGGCCCTGGAGTGCATCCACTGCTATTCGCTGGTCCATGACGATCTGCCGTCGATGGACGACGACGACCTCAGGCGCGGCAAGCCCACGGTCCATCGGGCCTACGACGAAGCGACAGCGATTCTGGCGGGCGACGGCCTCCTGACCCTGGCCTTCGGTCTCGTGGCGGGCGAGGCGTCCTTGTCGCCGGAGGCTCGCGTCGCGCTCGTCGCGCTGCTGGCCCGCGATGCCGGCGCCGCAGGCATGGTCGGCGGGCAGGTGCTGGATCTCGCCGCCGAGAACGCCGTCCTGTCCGAGGACGAGATCGCCCGGATGCAGGCGATGAAGACCGGCGCGCTGATCGCCTTCGCCTGCGAGGCCGGCGCCATCGTCGCCGATGCCGGAGCGGACGAACGGGCCCGCCTGCGCCGCTTCGGCGAGATCGTCGGCCTCGCCTTCCAACTCGCCGACGACCTCCTCGACGAGACGGCGGACGCCGCGGTGCTGGGAAAGGCTGCCGGCAAGGACCGCGAGCGGGGCAAGAAGACGCTGCCCGCTCTCAACGGGATCGCCTGGACCCGCATGCGTCTCGACCGGCTGGTGGCCGAGGCGGAAGCGGAACTTGCACCCTTTGGCGACAAGGGAGCGGTGCTGATCGAGGCGGCGCGGTTCGTGGCGAACCGGTCGAGCTGAGGCCGGGGGCGACGGTGGCTTAGAAGGCCCGGGGCCTGTCCGGCCATGAGGTCCGATGGCCGATCGCGCAGCGATCCGGCCCGTTCTCCCGCCGCCGCATCGAGCTGCTTCTCTTCGCGCTTGCGAAACGTCCCGCGCCGCCGCAATCTTGAGTGCCGGCTGCAAGCGGGATAAGTCCGGCATCCTGTACAGGAGGAGCGTTCCTTGGCCATTCGCAAGATTCTCGTCGCCAACCGATCCGAAATCGCCATTCGCGTGTTCCGCGCTGCGAACGAGCTCGATATCCGGACCGTGGCGATCTGGGCCGAGGAAGACAAGCTGGCCCTGCACCGCTTCAAGGCGGACGAGAGCTACCAGGTCGGCCGCGGCCCGCATCTGTCGAAGGACATGGGGCCGATCGAGAGCTATCTGGCGATCGAGGAAGTGATCCGGGTCGCCAAGCTCTCAGGCGCCGACGCCATTCATCCGGGCTATGGCCTCCTGTCGGAAAGCCCCGAATTCGTCGATGCCTGCGTCGAGGCGGGGATCACCTTCATCGGCCCGTCCGCCGACACTATGCGCCGGCTCGGCAACAAGGTCGCGGCGCGCAATCTCGCGCTCGAAGTCGGGGTGCCGGTGGTGCCGGCCACCGTCCCGCTGCCCGACGACATGGACGAGGTGCGCCGCATGGCGGCGGAGGTCGGCTATCCGGTGATGCTGAAGGCCTCCTGGGGCGGCGGCGGCCGCGGCATGCGCGCCATCCGCGACGAGAAGGATCTCGAGCGCGAGGTCATCGAGGGCAAGCGCGAGGCCCGCGCCGCCTTCGGCAAGGACGAAGTCTATCTGGAGAAGCTGATCGAGCGCGCCCGCCATGTCGAGGTGCAGATCCTCGGCGATACCCATGGCAACGTCGTCGACCTGTTCGAGCGCGACTGCTCGATCCAGCGCCGCAACCAGAAGGTCGTCGAGCGCGCTCCGGCGCCGTATCTCGACGACGCCCAGCGCGCCGAGATCGCCGGCTATGCCCGCAAGCTTGCCGATGCCACCGACTATATCGGCGCCGGCACCGTCGAGTTCCTGATGGATGCCGACAGCGGCAAGTTCTACTTCATCGAGGTCAATCCGCGCATCCAGGTCGAGCATACGGTGACCGAGGAAGTCACCGGGATCGACATCGTCAAGGCGCAGATCCACATCCTTGACGGCCACGCCATCGGCACGCCGGAATCGGGCGTTCCGCCCCAGAGCGAGATCCGCCTCAACGGCCATGCCATGCAGTGCCGGATCACCACGGAAGATCCCGAGCAGAACTTCATCCCCGATTACGGCCGCATCACCGCCTATCGTGGTGCGACGGGCTTCGGCATCCGGCTCGACGGCGGCACCGCCTATTCCGGCGCGGTCATCACCCGCTTCTACGATCCGCTGCTGGAAAAGGTCACCGCCTGGGCGCCGAGCCCGGAGGAGGTCATCGCCCGCATGGACCGGGCGCTGCGCGAATTCCGCATCCGCGGTGTCGCCACCAATCTGACCTTCCTCGAAGCGATCATCTCGCATCCGAAATTCCGCGACAATTCCTACACGACCAAGTTCATCGACCAGACGCCGGCCCTGTTCGACCAGGTCAAGCGCCGCGACCGCGCGACCAAGCTTTTGACCTATCTCGCCGACGTCACCGTCAACGGCCATCCCGAGACCAAGAACCGGCCGCGCCCCTCGGCCGAGCACGCTTTGCCGATCCCGCCGCTGTTCAAGGCGCCGATCGTCGACGGCACGCGCCAGAAACTGGACGAACTCGGCCCCCGCGGCTTTGCCGACTGGATGCTGGCCCAGCCGCAGGTGCTGGTCACCGACACGACCATGCGCGACGGCCACCAGTCACTGCTGGCGACCCGCGTACGCACCCACGACATCGTCGCGGTGGCCGATGCCTATGCCCGCGGCCTGCCGCAGCTACTCAGCCTGGAATGCTGGGGCGGGGCGACCTTCGACGTCGCCATGCGCTTCCTGACCGAGGATCCGTGGGAGCGCCTGGCGCTGGTCCGCGAGCGCGCCCCCAACATCCTGCTGCAGATGCTGCTGCGCGGCTCCAACGGCGTCGGCTACACCAATTATCCCGACAATGTGGTCAAGCGCTTCGTCGCCGAGGCGGCCCGCGGCGGTGTCGACCTGTTCCGCGTCTTCGACTGCCTGAACTGGGTCGAGAACATGCGCGTCTCCATGGACGCGGTGTGCGAGGCCGACAAATTGTGCGAGGGCGCGATCTGCTACACCGGCGACCTGTTCGACCCGGACCGCGCCAAATACGACCTGAAATACTATGTTTCCCTCGCCAAGGAGATGGAGGCCGCCGGGGTCCATATTCTCGGCGTCAAGGACATGGCGGGCCTCCTGAAGCCGGCGGCGGCGCGCGTCCTGTTCAAGGCGCTGAAGGAAGAGGTCGGGTTGCCGATCCACTTCCATACCCACGACACGTCGGGCATCTCGGCGGCGACCGTGCTGGCGGCGATCGATTCCGGCGTCGATGCGGTGGATGCGGCCATGGATGCCTTCTCCGGCAACACGGCGCAGCCCTGCCTCGGCTCCATCGTCGAGGCGCTCAAGGGCACCGAGCGCGATTCCGGCCTGTCGGCCGAGGCGATCCGGCGGATCTCCTTCTACTGGGAGGCCGTGCGCAACCAGTATGCGGCTTTCGAGAGCGACCTGAAGGGTCCGGCCTCCGAGGTCTATCTGCACGAGATGCCGGGCGGCCAGTTCACCAATCTGAAGGAACAGGCTCGTTCGCTGGGTCTGGAGACGCGCTGGCACCAGGTGGCCCAGACCTATTCCGACGTGAACCGGATGTTCGGCGACATCGTCAAGGTGACACCGTCCTCCAAGGTGGTCGGCGACATGGCGCTGATGATGGTCAGCCAGGATCTGACCGTCGCCGACGTCATGGATCCGAAGAAGGATCTGGCCTTCCCCGATTCCGTCGTCTCGATGATGCATGGCGACCTCGGCCAGCCGCCCCAGGGCTGGCCCGCCGACATCCAGAAGAAGGTGCTGAAGGGCGAGACGCCGATCACCGTGCGGCCGGGCTCGCTGCTCCCCGACGCCGATCTGGACGCCGAGCAGGCGAAGCTGGAAGAGAAGCTGGACCGCGAGGCCAGCGCGCAGGAATTCGCCTCCTACCTGATGTATCCGAAGGTCTTCACCGATTTCGCCGCGGCCCAGGAGCTCTACGGCCCGGTTTCGATGCTGCCGACGCCATCCTATTTCTACGGCATTGCCCAGGACGAGGAAGTGCTCATCGATCTGGAGCGCGGCAAGACGCTGGTGGTCCGCTGCCTCGGCTTCGGCGAGACCGACGAGAAGGGCATGCGGACGGTGTTCTTCGAGCTGAACGGCCAGCCGCGGCGCATCAAGGTGCCGGACCGGGCCCATGGCGCGGCCGGCGGCGCCGTGCGGCCGAAGGCGGAAGCCGGCAATGCCAACCATGTCGGCGCGCCGATGCCGGGTGTCGTCTCGACCCTTGCCGTGGCCGCCGGCCAGACGGTGCGCAGCGGCGACGTGCTCCTGTCCATCGAGGCGATGAAGATGGAGACCGCCATCCACGCCGAGCGCGACGGCACCATCGAGGCCGTGCATGTCACGGCCGGGGCGCAGATCGACGCCAAGGACCTGCTGGTGGTGTACGCCGCCGCGTAGGAACCCGCCCGAAGCGCAAGACAGAGAGAAATGCCGTCGGCGATCCCGGCGGCATTTTGCTGTTGCGTGCCTAGTGCCGGGCGGCTTGACGATTTCGGCGGAATCGTGCAGAAGCGTGCATCATCATGAATGAGGCGGAAGGCGCAGCGAATGTCGACGTCCCTTCTGACCGGGCAGCGTCAGGCCGCCATTCGCGAGCGGCTGGCCAGCGACGGTCGGGTGATCGCCGCCGCCATGGCGCGGGAATTCAAGGTTTCGGAAGACACGATCCGTCGCGACCTCCGCGAAATGGCGGCGGCCGGGCTCTGCGAGCGGGTCTATGGCGGCGCCTTGCCGCTTGCCCCCAGCGGTGCGCCGCTGGCCAGCCGGCAGGCTGAGGCTGGTCCGGCAAAGGCAGAGCTTGCCAGGGTCGCAGCTGGCATCCTGCCGCGTGACGGCACGATCTTCATCGATGCCGGCTCGACCAACATTGCGCTTGCGCGGCAGATCGCGCCGGAGTTGCGCGCCACCATCGTCACAAATTCTCCGGCCGTCGCGCTGGCCGTGCCGGAGGCGCCCGGCTTGCGGGTGGTTCTCGTCGGCGGGCAGTTCGATCCCCACACCGGCGCCTGTCTCGGCGCCAAGGCGGTGAGCGACGCCGAGCGCCTGTGCCCGGATCTGGTGGTGCTGGGCGCCTGCGGCGTCGACCCGGTCGAGGGCGTTACCGCCTTCAGCCAGGAAGAGGCGGAGTTCAAGCGGCGCATGGCCCTGTCCGGACGCAGCATCATGGTGATCGCGACGGCGGACAAGCTGGGCACGGTGGCGCCGTTCCGGGTCATTGCCGCGTCGCAAATGACCCGGATGGTGACCGGAGCCGGTGCCGGGCCCGCCATTCTTGCCGCCTTTGCCGAAGGGGGAACCGATGTCGTCCGTGTGCCCGTCCGCTAGCCGAAAATCCCCTTCGCTGCGCTACCCGCGGCGCTGTTGCTGGAGCCACCCATGTCCGTAGAGCAGACCCGGCCGCCCCAGCCGCAGTCGGTCATCTTTCCGCCGACGCGGATTGCCGTGGCGCTGGCCTTCTTCGTCAATGGTCTGGTTCTCGGCTCGTGGACGCCGCAGGTGCCGGTGCTGGCGGCGCGTCTGGGGATCGGCGAATCCACCCTCGGCCTGTTCATTCTGGTGCTGGGTCTCGGTGCGATCACGGCCATGCCGCTCATCGGCGGCGTTCTGGCGACGCGCGGTTCGCGGCGCCCTGTTCTGGTGACCCAAGCACTGCTCGCGTTCGCGCTACCGCTTCTGGTGCTGGCGCCGACGCCTGTTTTCGCCGCGATCGCCATCTTCGCCTTCGGCGCGATGATGGGCGGCATGGATGTCGCGATCAACGCCAATGCCGTCGCCGTCGAGCGCCGGCTCGGCCGGGCGATCATGTCGTCCTGTCACGGCTTCTGGTCGGTCGGCGGCTTCGTCGGTGCCGCACTGGGCGGCCCGCTGATCGAAGCGATCGGCGCGCCGGCTCATGCGCTGGCGATCGGCGGGATTACGCTCGTCCTGATCCTGCCGGTTCGCCGCAGCATGTTCGACGACGGGCAGGTCACGGCGGGGACGAGCGAAGGCACCGGTGGTCTCGGCGCCATTCGGGCCGCGGCGAGGCGCAACCGGCCGGCGCTGCTCAAGGGACTGGCCATCGGCATTCTGGCGCTGTTTGCCATGGTGCCCGAAGGCGCGGCGATCGACTGGAGCGCGATCTATCTGCGCCAGGATCTGGGCGCCACGATTTCGAGTTCTGGCTTTGCCTTCGCGGCGTTTTCGGCGGCGATGGCGGTGTTCCGATTTGCCGGCGACAGTATCCGCGACCGGCTGGGCGCGGTACGCACCGTGCGGCTGTCACTCGTGGCGGGGATCGGGGGCCTGTGCGCCGTCGGGCTGGCGCCGAGCCTCGGCTGGGCAATTGCCGGCTTCGCGCTGCTCGGCGTGGGACTGTCGAACATCGTACCGGTCACCTTCTCGGCGGCGGGCAACATCGCCGGGCTGCGGCCGGGGGTCGGTCTCGCGATCGCGACGACGCTGGGCTATTCGGGCATTCTGATCGCGCCGTCGATCATCGGGTTCATCGCCGAGCATCTCGGCTTTCCGGTGGTCTTCTTCGGCATGTCGGGGCTGCTGGTCGTCATTCTGGCGATGTCGGCGCTGCTGGCCGGCGCCGATGATCGCTCGGTGGATGCGCCGGTCGCAGTCTCCGATCCGGCGCCGTCCTGAAATGAGAGGTCCCCGAAGCCGGACAGCTTCGGGGACGGTGGGTCAGATCTTCCCGAGCAGCAGCAGGATGATCAGGATGACTAGAAGCACGCCGACGATGCCCGACGGGCCATAGCCCCAGCCGCCGGAATAGCCCCAGGTCGGAAGCGCCCCGACCAGGATCAGGATAAGGATGATGAGAAGGATCGTGCCGACACTCATGGGACTGGTTCCTGATTGTTCGTGAGACTTGCCATCACAAACCTTTGAACCGGGTTTCAGTTCCCAGCATCGGCGCCCTGCCGATCGGCCGCTCAGGCGGGGCCGAACCCGCCGATGGCGACGAAGACGGCCACCATCATGAAGATGATCGCCAGCACCATGGTCGGCCGGTATCCCCACTGGCGGGAATAGGGCCATGTCGGCATCGCCGCGATCAAAAGGAGGAACGCGATGATGACGATGATCGGGCCGTATCCGACGGACATGGGAAACTCCTTCGCGCGATTGCCGGTATCGCCATAGGGCAGGACGCCGCCATGCTTCAAGGGTGGCATGGCCGGTGTCGTGCGCCGGGAAAGCACAGTCCGTTCCCGTGATCGGGACCGCATGCGACCCGCTCTGAATTGACAAGCCGGCGCGAAGGCGCCACCTCGACGGCAGCGAACATCCACCCGAGGCCTTGCCATGACCGTTCATTCGCCGATCGACCCGGCCGCCACGATCGACGCCGATCCGGCGCCGCGCCGATCCACCGTCGGCGTGGGTGTCGGCAACATCATGGTCGGCGGGGGGGCACCGGTCGTCGTCCAGTCGATGACCAACACCGACACGGCCGACATCGACGCGACGGTCGCGCAAGTGGCGGCGCTCGCCAAGGCCGGCTCGGAGATCGTCCGCATCACCGTCGACCGCGACGAATCCGCCGCGGCCGTGCCGAAGGTCCGCGAGCGCCTCGACCGGCTGGGCGTCGACGTGCCGCTGGTCGGCGACTTCCACTATATCGGCCACAAGCTGCTCGCCGATCACCCGGCCTGTGCCGAGGCCCTGGCGAAGTATCGCATCAATCCCGGCAATGTCGGCTTCAAGGACAAGAAGGACCGGCAGTTCGGCGCCATCGTCGAAACCGCGATCCGCTACGACAAGCCGGTGCGTATCGGCGTCAACTGGGGCTCGCTGGACCAGGAATTGCTGACCCGGCTGATGGACGCCAACAACGAACTGCCGCAGCCACGCTCGGCACGGGCCGTGACGCGCGAGGCGATCATCCAGTCGGCGCTGCTGTCGGCGGAGCTGGCCGAAGAGATCGGCCTCGGCCGCGACCGCATCATCCTGTCGGCCAAGGTCAGCCAGGTGCAGGATCTGATCGCCGTCTATCGCGACCTGTCGCGGCGCACCAACCACGCGCTGCATCTCGGCCTGACCGAGGCGGGCATGGGCTCAAAGGGCATCGTCGCGTCCTCGGCGGCGATGGGCATTCTCCTGCAGGAAGGCATCGGCGACACGATCCGCGTCTCGCTGACGCCGGAGCCGAACGGCGACCGGACCCGCGAGGTGCAGGTCGCGCAGGAGCTCCTGCAGACGATGGGCTTCCGCCAGTTCCTGCCGGTCGTCGCCGCCTGTCCGGGTTGCGGACGCACGACCTCCACGGTGTTCCAGGAACTGGCCCAGAAGATCCAGTCCGACATCCGCATCAACATGCCGGTCTGGCGCGAGAAATATCCGGGCGTCGAGGCGCTGAACGTCGCGGTGATGGGCTGTATCGTCAACGGACCGGGCGAATCCAAGCATGCCGACATCGGCATCTCGTTGCCCGGAACCGGCGAAACGCCGGCCGCGCCGGTCTTCGTCGACGGCAAGAAGAGCGTGACCCTGCGCGGCCCCGACATCGCAGCCGACTTCCAGGTGATGGTGGCGGAATATATCGAGCGCCGCTTCGGTTCGGGCCAGGCGTCCGAGTAGCCTTTTCGGCCGTCCTGTGCATTCCTGCCGATCATGGCGACATGCACGATGACAGCCTCCAATCCGGTTCTGCGGCGCGCCCTGGGTGTTGGCGCAGCCTGCGGGCTGGCGCTTGCCGTCCTCGCCCCGGCAGCCGCGGGGGCGCAGGTCGCCGACAAGGGCGCGATCGTCCTGCCGGCACTGGCCTTTCCGCCGAGCCCGCCCAGCTTTTCCGAACGCGCGGATGAGGCGGAGGCCAGCGCGGACCAGCCGCTGTCCGCCACGGCCATCTGCGGCATGATCGCCCGCAACGCCGACGCGGTCGGCATGTCGCCGGACTTCTTCGCGCGGCTGATCTGGAAGGAAAGCCGCTTCGACGCCGGTGCCGTCTCCCCGGTGGGGGCGCGCGGCATCGCCCAGTTCATGCCCTACACAGCGAAGGAGCGCGGCCTCGCCGACCCCTACGATGCCCGCCAGGCGCTGCGGCATTCGGCGCTCTATCTGGCCGATCTGCGCGCCGAGCTCGGCAATTGGGGCCTTGCGGCCGCCGCCTACAATGGCGGCATCAACCGGGTGAAGCGCTGGCTCGTCAGCGGCGGATCGCTGCCCTACGAGACCGAGAACTACGTCAACGCCATCACCTTCCGGCCGGCGGACTGGTTTCGCGAGGACGGGCGCGAGCTGGAGCCACGACCGCTCGATGCGGACCGGGATTTCGACGAGAGCTGTGCCCGGCTGCCAATCATGAAGACCCGCGCGGTCTTTGCCGCCTTCGACGCGGTCGAGAGCGCACCAATGCGGCCCTGGGGCGTGCAGGTCGCGGGCCATGCCCGGCAGGCCGTCGCCATGAAGATGTTCCGGCGGGTGCAGTCGCGCTTCGGCGCCATCCTGAAGGGCCGGGACCCGCTGGTAATCCGGGGCCGCAATGGCGCCCGCCAGCGCATCTATGCGGTGCGCATCGGTGCCGATACCCGCGGCGAAGCCGAGGCGCTGTGCGGACGGTTGCGCGGGGCCGGCGGTTCCTGCGTCGTCCTGAAGAACTGACGGCTGATTTCTACCGGTTGCGGATCAAGGGTACGCGGCTCGGCCACCGGGTGCGCTCGGTCTCGCGCACGAAGGTGAAGAGGCCGGAGGCCGCCACCAGCACCATGCCGATGATGGCGATCAGGTCGGGAAACTCGGAGAAGAAGCTGGCGCCAATGATCGTCGCCCAGACGATCTGGCTGTATTGCGTCGGCGCGACCCGCGCTGCCGGGGCGAGGCGGGTGGCGAAGACGATCAGCAGATGGCCCATGCCGGCGCAAAGCCCGGCAAGGATCATGATCGGCCACAGATCGTTGGCCGGGATCTCGAAGTCCGGGACCATCAAGACGCCGTTGACCACGATGGCGGCCACCAGCACGGCGCCGATCAGCGTGATCCGCCGCTCCGAAGGGCCGAGAACCCGCAGGACGATGACGGTGATCGCCCCGCATATGGCGACGCCGATGGCCGCGAAATGGCCCGGCAGGATTTCGCGGAAGCCGGGGCGCACCACGAGGAGCACGCCGATGAGGCCGCCGATGACGGCCAGCCAGCGGCGCCAGCCGATCGGCTCCTTCAGGACGACGAAGGAGAACACGGTGACGAAGATCGGCAAAAGGAAGATCAGCGCATAGGCTTCGGCGAGCGGCAGGCTGGTGAAGGCGACGACGCCCAGAATGCCGCCGAGCGTGCCGCTGGCCATGCGCAGGGCCACGAGGCCGGGGCGATTGGGCACGAAGACGTTGCCCCAATTGTCCTCTGGCCGCTTGGTGAAGAGCGCCGGAAGTAGGGCGAAGATCGAGACGAAGAAACCGATCTCGAAGATCGGCAGCCGGTCGCCGATCGCCTTCAGCGAGGCATCGCCGCAGGCAAAGGCAAAATAGGACGCAAAGGCGAGGAGAATGCCGGCCTGCATGGGAGCACGCTTCGTCTGGGGTGCGGGAACCTGTCGCTAGGCCAGGGCACGGGCGCAATGCAAACGAATTCTCGTGGAACTCTGCGCGTTCGGCAGGAGAGGGAAGATGCGGACCCCAGACGCGAAAAAAGGCAGCGAGGGGGAGCTGCCTTTTTCCGTCTGCTTCTTTGCGATCGAGGGGGATGATCGCTTGGGGGTGCTTGAAGAATGCGGGACCTCAGAAAGGGTTCCGAAAAAACTTCGCGGCCGGACGATTTTTTTGCCGGCCGGCGGAACCTGGCCGCTAAGTGACGCTCGGACCTTGCGAATCGGGCCAGAACCTTTTCCAACCGATATATCTTCCCACATGAGCGGGACGCATGACCGACCATCGCCCCGCCCGAGAAAGCATCCGTTTCGACGGATCCAATGTCACCGCTGTTCTCGGCCCGACCAATACCGGCAAGACGTATCTCGCCATCGAGCGCATGGTCGCCCATTCCTCGGGGACCATCGGCCTGCCGCTGCGCCTCTTGGCGCGCGAGGTCTACCAGAAGGTCTGCGACCGCGTCGGGGTGGGCGCCGTCGCGCTGATCACCGGCGAGGAAAAGATCAAGCCGCCCAATGCGCGCTATTCGGTCTGCACCGTCGAGGCGATGCCGCGCACCCCCAACACCGCCTTCGTCGCCATCGACGAGGTGCAGCTCGCCAGCGACCTGGAGCGCGGTCACGTCTTTACCGACCGCATCCTGCATGCCCGCGGCCGCGAGGAGACGCTGCTGCTCGGCTCGTCGACCATGCAGGGCGTGCTGCAGCGGCTGCTCAGCGGTTCCCATGCGACGACGCGGCCGCGCTTGTCGAACCTCGTCTATGCCGGCTCCAAGAAGATCACCCGCCTGCCGCGGCGCACCGCCATCGTCGCCTTCTCGGCCGACGAGGTCTATGCGATCGCCGAGCTGATCCGTCGCCAGCGGGGCGGGGCAGCTGTCGTTCTCGGCGCGCTGTCGCCCCGCACCCGCAACGCCCAGGTGGAACTTTATCAGTCCGGCGACGTGGATTTCCTGATCGCCACCGATGCCATCGGCATGGGCCTCAATCTCGATGTCGATCACGTCGCCTTCGCACAGGACTGGAAATTCGACGGTTTCCAGTACCGCCAGCTGACGCCGTCCGAATTCGGGCAGATCGCCGGTCGCGCCGGGCGGCATCTGCGCGACGGCACGTTCGGTGTCACCGGCAAGGTCGATCCGCTGGCCCCGGAACTCGCCGAAGCGCTGGAAGCGCATTCCTTCGCGCCGGTGAAGGTGCTGCAATGGCGCTCGCGCTCCTTCGACTTCGCCTCGATCGACGGGCTGAAGGAGAGCCTGGAGGCGCCGCCGCCGAGCGACGCCCTGGCCCGCGCGCTGCCGGCCGTCGATCAGCGGGCGCTGGAATTCCTGTCGCGCGACCCGGCCGTCAAGGATCGCGCCACCAGTCCGGCAGCGGTCGAACTCCTGTGGGAAGCCTGCAAGCTGCCGGACTATCGGCGCATCGCGCCGGCCCAGCATGCGGAGATCATCGCCACCATCTATGCCGACCTCGCCTCGGACGGCCACGTCGCCGAAGACTATATGGCCAGCCAGGTCCGGCGTGCCGATCGCACCGAGGGCGACATCGATACGCTGTCCCAGCGGATCGCGGAAATCCGCACCTGGACCTATATTTCACACCGTCCGGACTGGCTGGCCGATCCGACACACTGGCAGGAAAAGACTCGCGAGATCGAGGACCGTCTTTCCGACGCTCTTCACGACAGGTTGACGAAACGCTTCGTAGACCGCAGGACAAGCGTCTTGATGAGGCGGCTGAGAGAGAACGCGTTCATGGAAGCTGAGATCGGCGGCGACGGCACGGTAGTGGTCGAGGGCCACCCGGTAGGCGAGCTGCAGGGGTTCAGGTTCACGCCCGACGGCAAGGCCGAGGGGCCGGATGGCCGCGCGGTGCGTGCCGCCGCCCAGAAGGCGTTGGCCGGCGAGTTCGAGAAGCGGGCGGAACGCTTCGCCAATTCACCCAATGGCGACATCGCGCTGGGCTCGGACGGGCTCGTGCGCTGGCTCGGTGCACCGGTGGCGGTGCTGTCGGCCGGCGACGATCCGCTGAAGCCGAAGACGGTGCTGCTTGCCGACGAGCAGCTGACCGGCGTGGCGCGCGACAAGGTCGCGGCGCGGGCCGAGCGTTCGGTCACCTACCAGATCACCACGGTCCTCAAGCCGCTGCTCGATCTGCAGGCTTCCGAAGGTCTGGAGGGCGTCGCCAAGGGGCTCGCCTACCGGCTCTACGAGAATTATGGCCTGATCCAGCGCCGCGAGATCTCCGAGGACGTGCGGTCGCTCGACCAGGAATCGCGCGCGGCCCTGCGCCGCTGCGGTGTCCGCTTCGGCGCCTACCACATCTTCGTTCCGGCGCTGATCAAGCCCGCGCCGGCGGCCCTTCTGACGCTGCTCTGGGCCATCCACAACGATGGCCGTGACAAGCCGGGCTATGGCGAGGTCACCCATCTTCTGGCGACCGGCCGCACCTCGGCAGTGGCCGATGCCTCCTTCGATCCGGTGTTCTGGGGACTGGCCGGCTACCGGCTGCTCGGTCGCCGGGCCGTGCGCGTCGACATCCTCGAGCGCCTCGCCGACCTGATCCGCCCGGCGCTCGGCTGGAAGCCGGGCACCGGCAAGCGGCCGGAAGGCGCCTATGACGGCTCGCAGTTCCTCGTCACGCCGGGGATGATGTCGATTCTCGGCGCGACCTCGGAAGACATGGAAGAGGTTCTCAAGGGCCTCGGCTATCGCGGCGAGCCGGTCGAGCAGACCAAGGTCGAGGCCGAACTCGCACGGCTGGACGAAGCAAGCCGCGCCGCCGAAGAGGCATCGCGCGCCGAAGCGGCCAGGAAGGCCGCCGAGGCGGCTGCGACCTCGGATGCACCGCAGCCGGCAGTGGAAGCTGCGGACGAGGCCAGCACCGGTGCGGATGCGGTCGATACCGCTGCCCCCGAGGCGCCCGCCGTCGAGGCAGTAACCGAAACTGCGGACGCTGGCGGAACCGCCGAGGCATCCGACACGCCGGTCGCACCGGCCGAAGCCACCGAAACCGGTGGTCTGGCCGAAGCCGGGAAGGCCGCTGCGGCCGCCCTTGGCGAAGCCACCGACGGCGAAGCTGCTGCAACGCCGGCCGAAACCGCCGAGACGTCCAGCGCCGATGCACCGGCGGCGGAAACGACCGAAGTCGCTGCCGCTGATGCAGCCACCGGCGAGGGCGGCGAGAACGCTGAACCCGAGGCACCCAAGCTCGTGCAGGTCTGGCGCCCGCAGCGCGGCGCCGGCCGTGGCGGTGCCCGTCATGGCCAGGGCCAGCGTGGTCGTGGCCGTGGCCCGCAGGGTGCCGGAGAGGGCGAGGAGCGCGCGCCGCGCTTCGGCAAGGGTGCCCCGCGCGGCAAGGGCCGTGATGGCGGTGATCGCGCCGACAAGGGTGACGGCAAGGGCCGGGGTGATCGCCCCGAGCGTGGCCGGCGCTTCGACAAGCCGCAGGGGGGCAAGCCGCCCGTGCAGCCGGCCCGCCCGCAGCGCATCGATCCCGATTCGCCCTTCGCCAAACTCGCTGCGCTGAAGGACAAGCTTGGCAAGTAAGCGCCATGCGGAGCCGATGGCTCCGGCAGCACCCGCGGGGCAGCGCATCGACAAATGGCTGTTCTTCGCGCGGGTCGTGAAGTCGCGAAGCCTTGCCCAGAAGCTGGTCCAGGCCGGCGGCGTTCGCATCAACGGCGACAAGACCGACAACGCTGCGCGGGCCGTGCGCCCGGGCGACACGCTGACGATCACACGCCGGGACGATGTCCTCGTCCTGAAGATCGTCGATCCGGGCGAACGGCGCGGACCGGCCAGCGAGGCGGCGACCCTCTACGAGGATCTGTCACCGACGCGGGAAGCCATCGCGGAACAGAAGGAAGCGGCCAAGGGCAAGGCCGCACCGGGCTATCAGCCCTCGGCGCGGCCGCCGACCAAGAAGGAGCGCCGCGCCCATGAGCGCCTGCGCTGGGACGGCGCCTGACCGGCGACGTCCATCTTGAACAAGCTGAAAGAGCTCAGTCGCCCTGGCCGGGCTCGGCCGAGAAGTATTTCTCGAACTTGCCGTCTTCGCCGTCGAACTTTTCCGCATCCGCAGGCGCATCGCGCTTGATGGTGATGTTCGGCCATTTCTCGGCGTATTCGGTGTTGATCTTCAGCCATTTATCGAGATTGGGCTCGGTGTCCGGCTTGATCGCCTCGGCGGGGCATTCCGGCTCGCAGACGCCGCAATCGATGCACTCATCCGGATGGATGACGAGCATGTTGTCGCCTTCGTAGAAGCAGTCGACCGGACAGACCTCGACGCAATCCATGTACTTGCAGCGAATGCAATTGTCGGTCACCAGATAGGTCATGTCTGATCCTTGGCCTGTTCGGGCCCGTGCGAAGGGCCCCGTCATTCGTGCGAGCAGCAACGGCGATTGCCGGCGTGTCTCGCCTGTCGTGGCGACGTAACCCCTCTCTTGAAGACAGACAAGAGCAAAGCATGTCGTGTCACCGCAGCGATCCGGGAATGGTTTTCCATCAAGGCGGCTGGGTCGCCTGTGAGCCGGAGATGAAGCGACGTTGCGCGATCACGCGTGGCTTGCAGCATCTGTTCGTAGGGTTCCTCGCGTGCCGGAACGACCATGCTCCGCAAGCCGGCCCCGCGCGAAGGACGATCCCGGTGGGCGTATCGGGACGCAAAATTACGCCTCGCTCTGTGACGGCCCCGGACGCTATGTCACAAGAGAGTGACGAGTAGGACGACCGAGGACGGATCCATGGCCGAGCGCCCGATTCTGGTGAGCGACGACAGCCTCGACGAGGCCGATGCCAATGGCGCGCGGCAGCGCTCGCAGCGCATGGGTCCGCTGGCGAGCCTGCCGGTGTTCTTCGATCTGGCGGGCAAGCGCGTGGTCATGGCCGGCGGCGGACCGGGGGCTGCATGGAAGGCCGAGCTCCTGGCCTCGGCGGGCGCCCATGTCGATCTCTATGTCCCGGCCGACGGGATCGATGGGGAGATGGCCGAGCTTCTCGCCGTGCCGCCGGAATCCAGCGTGATCGTTCATCACGACCGGCCCTGGGCGACGGATGTCTTCGCGGGAGCGGCGATCGCCGTCGGCGATACCGAGAGCCTCGCCGAGGGCCAGGCTTTCGCCTGCGCCGCGCGGGCGGCCGGCGTGCCGGTCAACGTCGTCGACAAGCCGTCCTATTGCGACTTCCGCTTCGGCACGATCGTCAACCGTTCGCCGGTGGTCATCGGCATTTCCACCGACGGCGCCGCCCCGATCCTCGGCCAGGCGATCCGCCGCCGCATCGAGACCCTGCTGCCGCCGGCGCTCAGCCAGTGGGCGGCCTTGGCCGCCAGGGTGCGGGGCGCGGTGATGGAGCGACTGGCGCCGGGACCCCTGCGCCGTGCCTTCTGGGAGCGCTTTGCCGACAGTGCCTTCACCACGAAGTTGCCGGATGCCGCGGCCGAGGCGGCGGCCGGCGGCTTCATCGACGATCTGGCCCGCTCGCCCGAGGCCGGCGGCCGCGTGACCCTGGTCGGGGCCGGTCCCGGCGAGGCCGAACTCCTGACGCTGAAGGCGGTCCGTGCCCTGCAGGCAGCCGATGTGATCCTGTTCGACGACCTCGTCTCGGACGAGATTCTGGAACTTGCCCGTCGCGAGGCACGGCGCATGCTGGTCGGCAAGCGTGCCGCCCGCGACAGCTGCCGCCAGGAAGACATCAACGCCATGATGGTCAGCTTCGCCAAGGCGGGAAAGCACGTCGTGCGGCTGAAATCCGGCGATGTGTCGGTGTTCGGCCGGGCCGGCGAGGAACTGGACGAACTGGCCCGCGAGAACATTCCGGTCGCCATCGTGCCGGGCATCACCGCCGCTTCGGCGCTGGCAGCGAGCTTCGGCGTGTCGCTGACCCATCGCGACCGGGCCCAGCAGCTGCGTTTCGTCACCGGCCATTCCAAGAAGGGCGGCCTGCCGGAGGACCTCGACTGGCATGCGCTGGCCGACGATCACGCCACCACCGTCTTCTACATGGGTGGCCGGATGGCGGCGAAGATCGCCGAACGCCTGATCCATCACGGCCTGCCGGCCGCGACCCCGGTCGCGGTCGCCGCCAATCTGTCGCGCGACGACGAGACCCGCGCTGCCGGCACGCTCGCGGACCTCGGCGCCATCGTCGCCAGGATCGGCGTCGACCGTCCGATCCTGATCGGCGTTGGCCGGGTCTTCACCGAACATGCCCGTGCCGCCTCCGCCGATCCGTTCATGATCGATGCCGGACGGACGGCGGTCGGCTGAGCCGGCGTCAGACCGGTCGGCCGGCACGGCGCGCTGTCACAGGTTCGGATCGATGCCCACCGTGGTTCGGTCCAGCACTTCGCGCAGGGCGAAGGACGAATTGATCCGCACAACATGCGGAAACGACGACAGATAGGTCTTGTGGATGCGCTCGTAGTCTTCGAGATCGCGGGCCGCGACCCGCAAGAGATAGTCGTATTCCCCCGACATCAGGAAGCAGACCAGGACGTTCGGGCAGCCCTTTGCCGCGGCCTCGAACTCGGCGAGTTGCCGCTCGGTCTGACCGGACAGGCCGATATTGACGATCACCGTGATGGTGTGGCCGAGCGTCCGGTTGGACAGCTTGGCATGGTAGCCGCGGATCGCACCGCTCGCCTCCAGCCGGTCGAGCCGCCGTGAGCAGGCCGAAGCCGACAGGCCGACCCGCTCGGCCAGCGCCGCGTTCGACAGCCGGCCCTCCCTTTGCAGGGTGCGCATGATCTGCAGATCGAAGCGGTCGATCGTCTCCATCCGCAGAATTTTGCGCAAGACGGCACCCAAACGCAAGAAAACATCGATCCTCGCGGTTCTGGCAGGCGAAAACGCGGGGACATTGCGCCGGAACCACGTTTCGATCCAGATGCCCACAGATGGAGGAAACGGATGCGCGTCGGCTGCCCGAAGGAGATCAAGAACAACGAATACCGCGTCGGCCTGACGCCGTCGGCGACGCGCGAATATGTCGGTCACGGTCACCAGGTGATCATCGAGACCGGCGCGGGTGCCGGCATCGACGCCAGCGACGCCGACTACGAGGCGGCGGGCGCCACCATCGCGGCGGACGCCGCGGAGGTCTTCAAGACGGCCGACATGGTGGTGAAGGTCAAGGAACCGCAGCCCGCTGAATGGGCGCAACTGCGCGAGGGCCAGATCCTCTACACCTATCTGCATCTCGCGCCCGATCCGAAACAGACCGAGGGGCTGATCGCCTCCGGCGTCACCGCGGTCGCCTATGAAACGGTGACCGACGGACGCGGGGGGCTGCCGCTGCTCGCACCGATGTCCGAGGTCGCGGGCCGCCTGTCGATCCAGGCCGCGGCCCACGCACTGGAAAAGGCCCATGGCGGCCGCGGGGTTCTGCTCGGCGGCGTTCCCGGTGTGGCCTGCGGCAAGGTCGTCATCATCGGCGGCGGCGTGGTCGGCAAGGAAGCCGCCAAGATGGCGATCGGCCTCGGGGCGGATGTCACCATCCTCGACCGCTCGATCGCCCGTCTGCGCGAGCTCGACGATCTCTTCGCCGGCCGTGTGCAGACGCGCTATTCCACCAGTACGGCGATCGAGGAAGAGGTCTTCGCCGCCGACGCGGTCATCGGCGCGGTGCTGATCCCCGGCGCCTCGGCGCCGAAGCTGGTGACGCGGGCCATGCTGCCCGGCATGAAGAAGGGCGCGGTGCTGGTGGATGTCGCCATCGATCAGGGCGGCTGCTTCGAGACATCGCGCGCCACCACCCATGCCGAGCCGACCTTCGAGATCGACGGCGTGGTGCATTATTGCGTCGCCAACATGCCCGGCGCCGTGCCGATCACCTCCGCGCACGCCCTCAACAACGCCACGCTCCCCTTCGGGCTCGCCTTGGCGGACAAAGGTCTGAAGGCGCTGTCGGACGACCCGCATCTCCTGCACGGGCTGAATGTCCATCGCGGCCTGATCACCAACCGCGCCGTCGCGCAGTCGCTCGGCCGCGAGATGGTCGACGCCTATGAGGCGCTTGCGGCCTGACCCGCGCGTCCGGCGGGCACACATGAAAAAGGGGCGGCCGGTCGAACCCGACCGCCGCCCCTTTTCAAACCCGCGGCATCGAATGCCGGCGGCGTCAGACCTCGACGATGAGGCCGTTCGCCACGAGCTTGGAAATATCCACCTCGCGCAGCTTCTGGGTACGGCCGAGCTTGCCGCCGAAACCCTTCACTTCCTCGGCCGACAGCGGCAGCACGAAGCGCTGGCTGACGATCCGCGGCGGTCCGTTGACCTGCGCGAACTCCGTCCATTGCAGGCGTCCGGAATAGGTCCCCACCGGGAGGATCAGACCGTCGCCGAGATCGACCGGTTCGGTCACCTTGTAGGTCCGGTCTTCATGGGCTGCCCTGGCTGCCATCTGTGTCCTCGTTTCTTCAAGAATGGTCGGGATGCGGTGCATGCCGAGCCGTGTTGTCAGGCGTCGCCAACGATTTCGGCGATACGCCCGGTGCCTTTGCATTCCGGGCAGGGCTCGCCATCGACGGTCCCCGATCCACCACATCTGCGGCAGAGATTTTCCGCCGTCTGCGGCGCGTTGTCATTGCCTTCGTCGCCGGGTCTTGCGGCGGGCGGGGTCGACATGGGCGCCTCCTGAATGCGGTCGTGGCACGGGGTCGGGTCAGAACCCGAACCTGCCTGTCAGGAGTATATGTGCCAGTCGGCCGAGATTTCACGCCGGCAAGATCGCCGGTAAGCGGGGGCTGTCGCCCTAGACTGCCTCGCCCGTTGCCGGCAGCATATCACAGTCGAGCCCGAAACGCTGCCGCGCCATCCGGCAATCCTCGCCCCCGGGAACGCATTCGCGGCAGACCTGCGGCCGCAGCGCATAGATCGTGCAACCCGTGCCGGTGCCAACCACCCCGGAAAGCGCGGCGCAGCGGTCGTTCTCGCAGCGCATGCCGCTGAGATCGCTCGCCACCAGCGCGGCCGGAATCAGGTCGAGCGCGGCGTCGCTCTCGATGGAAAAGCGGGGCCAGTCGGCCGAATAGGCGCAGCAGGCGCCGCAGGCCTGACAGTCGAAGACGGCATCGGACGGGGTCATTGCGGGTGTTCTTGCAGCCTCGGCCGGGGCGGTCAATGCGTTCGGCATGCGGGAGGCCTGGACGTGGACCATCCGGCGGATTGTCGGCTGTCGCGAAACCATATGGAAACGGACCATAGGTAAGGTTTGCGCGCCAGGAATGGGCCGTTGGGGAGATCGATCTCGTGAAAAGCGCATCAGGCAAGCGGTTCTGGACGGCGGAATCCGGGAATGTGGCGGTTGTCTTCGGACTGACCCTGCCGATCCTCGCCTGCTGCATGGGCGCTGCGGTGGACATCTCCGGGATCTACGCGTCGAAGCGCAACCTCCAGCATTCGGTCGATATCGCAGCGCTGGCCGCCGGTCGGGAATATTCCAATAACCAGCAGGATTCCCATCTGTCGAAGGTCGCGGAAGGCTATTTCTTCGAGAACGCCGGGGCCGATGCGCGCGCGAACACGGACTTCAGCTATGACGGCATCTTCAACGAGGACGGCTCGACGGTTCTGCAGGTGTCGGCCGCCCGCCGGCATCCGACCATCTTCGGCGACCTCCTCTCCTTCGTGACCGCCGGCGAACTCGACTGGCGCGCGTTTCCGCTGGCGGCCCGAAGCCAGATCGTCGTCCAGAACCAGTCCATCGAACTGGTCATGGTGCTCGACAATTCCGGCTCGATGACCGGCCGGCCGAAATCCGGTGGCGGCAAGCGCAAGATCGACACCATCAAGGAAGCCGCCATCGGTCTGACCGATCAGTTCCTGAAGGGCGCTGCGTCCTCGACCCTGAAGCTGCCGGTCCAGTTCGGCGTCGTGCCCTTCGCCGCAGCGGTCAATATCGGGCCGGACAATCACGACGCGAAATGGATGGACACCAAGGGACGGTCCTCGATCCACAACGAATATCTCGACTGGGCCAATTGGAAGACGAGCCGCGGCGTCAATCTGGCGGAGCGAAGCCCGACAGGCGACTACTGGCAGGAGATTTCCTCGAAGACGCCGCTGACGCGGTTCTTCGTCTATGAGAACGCGCACCACAAGAACGAATTGGGGCCCTGGTTGGGCTGCGTGGAATCGCGGCCGAACGGGCTCGCGATCACCGATGCGGAACCCAACTACGCAAATCCCGACACGCTGTTCGTGCCGAGCTTCGGCCCGGACGAATACGATGGCAACAAGGGCGATAACGACTATCTCGAAGATGACGGCAGCCGCTCGATGCGGGCCGAAGCGGCAATGTCGGTCCAGTCGAAGGTCGCAAAATATTTCGACGGCAGCGACTTGCAGCGTGGCAAACACCCTGGCCCGAACCGTGGCTGCCGGTCGACACCCGTCACGCCGCTGACCGACAACCAGACCACGATCAATGCGGCGATCAACGCCATGGATGCGGATGGCGAAACCAACATTCCCGAAGGCATCGCCTGGGGCTGGCGGCTGTTGTCGGCCCGCGAGCCCTTCACCCAGGGCCGAGCCAACGACGCCAAGGACAATCTGAAGGTCCTGGTGCTGATGACCGACGGCGACAACAATTACGGCAGCGACGAGAACGACTACAACGAATCCGGCTACGGCACCTTCGGCTATGCCAGTACCTACGACGCCTATGGCAATCATAGCTGGGGGCGGATCTTCGATGACACCAGCACGACCAGCAAGCGGGCGAACCGATCGAGCTTCGTCTCCGCGATGAACGAGAAGGTCGCGGCGATCTGCCAGAACATCAAGGATGACGGGCGCAAGGCCACCGGCGAGGACGGGATCGTCATCTTCACGATCGCCTTCGATCTCAACGATGGCTCCTCGGTGAAGAAGCTGATGGAGCAGTGCGCGTCCTACGGCATCACCGATCCGACGAAGAAGCTCTATTACGACGCCAAGAGCTCGAGCGACCTGATGGCGGCGTTCGATTCGATCACCGAACAGGTGTCGAGCCTGCGCATCGCGAAATAGCCTGCAGCCTCCTCCGGGGGAGGGACGCTATTGCGTATCGAGCGTCAGTTCGAAGCGTTCGACGACGCTCGGCTGGATCACCCGGGCGGTCATCGTGACCAGCACGATCTGGGCGTCGAGGCTATCCCCGGCCTCCATGGCACGTTCGATCCGCTCGCCGACCCGCAGCGCCAGATCGACGTCGTTGGCGCCGGCAAAGCCTTCCGCGCCGATCATGCAATAGCCGAGGATCTCGGCCGCGGCACGGTAGGCTTGCGGCGCGGGAAACGCACCGACCGCATGATCCTGCATCAGCCTGACCACCGTCAGCTTCACCGCTTCCGGGACCATCCTGGGATGCAGGTCGACGGAGCGCAGTGCGCTGTCGAGCTGTTTCAGATCCTCGGATCGCCCGAAGACGCCGAACAGGCCGAGGGACGATCGTTGTCTGGTCATGGCGCGATCCTGCATCGACGGCATTGTCCGGTCACGGGCGGCAGCGGCCGCACGGCAGGGAAGAAGGCCCCGGCCAACCGGTCTCTCCGCGGCCCCCAATTTCCTCTGTGACAGATAGCCGTGTCGTTCCCGGTGTTTGTGGCTTCGTAACCCGTCGCGGCTATTGCAGAAAGAGGCGGCAGGATCGGAGCCAGAACTTTGCCAAATATGGGATTCTTTCTCGGCGTCGTGAACGGCCTCGGCATCTTCGCGCTGGTGACGATGATGTATGGCTGGGCCCTGCGTAAAGCCGAGCCGGGGCTTGGGCGAAGCCTTGCGCTCGGGCTGTTGTTCGGTGTCGGGGCATCGCTCTCGATCGCCAATGCGGTCGAACTGGCGCCGGGCCTGCGCATCGACCCGCGGGCGGTCATGCTGGTCCTGGCAGCCCCCTTCGGTGGACCGGGAGCCGCGACCGTGGCCGCGCTGGTCACCAGCCTCTTCCGGCTGCATCTCGGCGGTTCGGGCACGATGGGCGGGATCGCGAACATCGTGGCCACGGCGGGTATCGGTGCCTTCTTCGCCTATTTCGTCTTTGAGAAGATGCAGCCGGCCCGCACGCGCGATCTCTTGCTGCTCGGCCTTCTCTGCAATGTGCCGTTTCTCTTCATCCTGACGGTGCCGGTCGACAACGCGTCGCAGATATTCCTGCGGACAATCGGTCCGATGACGGTTGCCGACGTGATCGGGGTTCTCGTCCTCGGGCGTTTCCTCTGCAGCGAGCGCAAGGCCTTCGTCTTTGGCCGGGCGCTGGAGGCCGAGGCGTCGACCGATCCGCTGACCCTTCTGCCCAATCGCCGCCATCTCGAGCGTCGCACCAGCGAGATGGTGGAGGTGGCACGGCGCAATGGCCGGCCGATCTCGGTGCTCGTCATCGACATCGACCGGTTCAAGCAGGTCAATGACACATATGGCCACGATGTCGGGGACACGATCCTCTTGAAGGTGGCGGATGTGGTGCGGGCCAATGTCCGCAAATCCGATGCGGTTGCCCGCTTCGGCGGCGAGGAGATCGTCGTGGCGATGGCGGATGCCACCCCGGCAGCGGCCCTGCAGACCGCCGAACGGATCCGGCTTTCCGTGGACGACAAGGTCTTCCATGGCGACCAGGAGAACGGCAACGTGACCGTCAGTGTCGGCGTCGCCACGCAGGAGGGGGAAGACCTGTCCTTCAAGCGCCTCTTCAAGGCCGCCGACGAAGCGCTCTTCCTCGCCAAGGACCGCGGCCGCAACCGCGTGGAAGTCGCGATATAGGGAAAGCCGGCGGCGGGCAGAGGGAGTGTACCAGTTCCGACACCGGCGACGGGGTGGCATGAGGATGCGGCACAGGTTTGACCAGGGCGTCCGGTCGGGTCCGCCACCAACTCGCCGAGGTCTTCTGAAGAGATTAGAAAAGTAAACCGATCAATGACGATAACGCGCTCCAGACCGCCCAGAGGATAACCCCGGTCGTGAGTGCCAGTAGCGTCGTTGCGAGCAAGCAGCCTTTCAGGAAGTCGTGATCCCAGGTGACGCTCACAACATCGTGCGGACGCCGGGCAGTCCTCTCCGCCGGGCGTTGGAGCGCCTTCTGCGTTGCTGACGAATTCTCAACATTGGTTTCGGCCGACATGAGGATGCGAGAACGATTCTGGCCGCCTCGCTGTATCAGCGTCGGAGCAGACGTAGCCGTTAGCGGGCGAAGATCAAAAGGCGAGCGGCGCAGGTCGATACTAATGGGGATCCAGTGATGCCACGCAAAGATCCGTCTCATGAAGTCCATGAATGTATGCATGTATTTTGGATTGGTTCTTTCTGGCTCATCCATCCTGAGTGGATGGCCTCACTGTTTGGACTGGTCCTTTGATCTACGACGCAGGCGGATGGGCCACATAAGGAGAGAGCGTCAATTCAGGGACGGATGCTTACGGCGAACTCCGGCTGTAAGCAACACCATGTTGGCCGCGACCTAGTGCTCTCCACTCCCCCGATACCCCGAGACAATTATGGTGCAACATCACCGGTTGGCCTGCATCTCACGTCATAAACAGATTCGCGTTGTATTTCTGAGGGCACACATCCCATCCCCTCACTGCAGATGCAAGTGGCCTTGTTTGGATAGAGTGTTAGATGACCCCTGCTTACTAAAATACTTAACGGTCACGGGGAGTTCACGGTGAACCGGTGCGTCGAAGGCGCGCTGGCGGGGCGTTGCATCGTGCCGAAGTGTGCGAGGGCCAGCGTCAGCACTAGCAATCGAAGCAACGCTTCGGGAGAATCGGCACATTAACAGACTGGGATCAGTGGCTGCTCAACGCGGTGTATTTGGTTGTTGCTTGTATATCCCCGTGCATGGGTACGCGGCGAGGAGCTCGCATGGCCCTGCCACAGGGCGCAAAGCAATTGGTGATCCCGACTGGATTCGAACCAGTGACCCTCAGATTAGGAATATAAGGGCGTGCTGGGACTTTCCTCCGGCGTTAACCGAGAAACCCCGGATTTCCGGGAAAGTCCCGGACTTTCTTGACCGCCTCGGGGAAAGTTCCGGATATAAGGCCGTCCCCATCCCGTCCCCGGAATAATTATGCCCGAGAAACTCACCAAGTCATCCGTTCATCGATTGATCCATGGCGAGGACCAGGGGTCCGTCACCGATACGGCCGCGCCGGGCCTCGAGCTGCGGGCGCGGTCGAGGGCGTCGGTCTGGTCGTACCGGTACCAGCTTCAGGGGAAGACGAAGCGGCTGATCCTCGGCTCCGCATACGAACTCGACCTCGACGAGGCGCGTCGCCTAGCACGACGGGCAGCAGACGCCAGATCTATGAAGGTTGCCGTCGACGAGGACTGGCTGCGTCGGGAGCGCAACCCTGCCGGCGTCCACTCGACCGGGAAAGCGACGTGGACCCTCAGTCAGGCCATCGATGCCTACCTCCGTGAAATCGCCGCGTCGAGAAAGGAGTCGACGGTCAAAGACTACCGGCATCACCTCCGGCACGATGCGCTAAAGAAGCTGCAGACCCGCCACGTCGACGACCTGACCGACGTCGAGATCTCCCAGGTCCTCGCCCGGTTTCAGAAGTCCAACGGCACCGGTGCTGCGGCGAACATCGCCAGGCGGATCGTCCTCTTGTGGAACTGGTTGTCGAAGACCCACAATCGAGAAAACTCCGGCGTAACACACGGCATCAAGATCGATCTTCCTGAGCGCCGCTCGACGAAGCCCAGAGCGCGGTGGCCGTCGCCGAATCTGGTGAGGAAGGCGCTCGACGATGCCTTAGCCGGCAACCTCGGTGCGGCGTCGCCCGTCATCGCTGCGATCATCCTGACCGCACAGCGCCGGCTGGTCGTCGCAGCGGCGGAGCGGGATCATATCGAAGATGGCGTCTGGCACATCCCACCGACGCACCGGAAGACGGCGGAGACAAGAGGCGATCGGAACGCCCACCTGATTCCGTGGCCTCAGGAAGTCGCGATCGCCCAGGACGGACAGTTCGCGTTCCCTGCATCCCGCGTCCGTGCAGCCGGCGCGCAGCTGTCTCACGTCTCCGAGTTCACAGCGGCGCATAAGCTGCGGGAGACCTACGGGTTCTCTCCTCATGATGTCCGTCGCACCTTCTCGACGGCGATCAGGATGCCCGAGTCTGGTCTGCCCGAGGGCCATGCGAAATACATCCTCGATCACAATGAAGAAGCCGATACGGTGACGCGAAAGCACTACGACGCTTGGCGCCACTGGCCCGAGAAAGAGGCAGCCATCGCGGCGTGGCGGCGTATCCTGGATAGCGACGTCGACGAGGTCGAGTGGAGGAAGCTCACCGGCCAGCGGTCAGCTTCGCGCCGGGCCAAGGGGTGATAAGGGTGGCGATCACCACCAGGGCGAACGGAGGCCCCTAGACATGACCGACGACAATTCCCCAAAACCGGATTTCGTGCCCTACGATGCGGAGAAGTCGATCGCTCTGGCGAAAGCGGTCTTCCCGCGATCGACAGCCGAAAGCCTGCAGAAGTCGACCAAGGTGCCAATGCGGCATGTGACGCGCTGGCTCAACGGCGACTCCCGCATTCCCCCAAAATTGCTCGCAAAGCTAGAGAAACAGCGCCAACTCCGCGACGAGTTCTCTGACGAGATTCGGGCGCTCTATGCTGACATGCGGACCGAAGGCCTAACAAAACAAGCCGCCAGATCGGCCCTCCTCGAGATAGCGCACGACGAAGATTTCGAAGATTTCGAAGACTTGTGACGAAATCTCGGGATAATCGTTAAGCGATCTTAACCCCCAGCTGATACCAACGACGCACCCAGACGGGAAACAAGGGCGATGAGGCCCGCCGTCGATTTCTGGAGGGCTTTCTATGTCAAAGAAGCTTGCTCGTCTCGTTGGCGATCACCGCCGCCTTTACAGCGAAGGCCAGACCTTCTCCGGCGATGACGCCGACGAAGATCTTGGCATCGAGGCCCTCCTCGACAGCACGACCCATCCGACCCTCAAAGCGATCTATCTGGCCAATCCCGAGCTTCCGCATCCGCTGCGGCTGCCGGATCGGCGCCGGCTGGTCGTGATCAGGAGCGGCGAGAATTGGGAGCGAGCGGCACGTTGGGCTGCGCGAAATTACCTTTCTGGCATCGTCCATGAAGCTCGCGGCGCGTCGCTCAATCTCAACCGCGAAGAGATCGATGTACGCGAGATTCTGAAAGCTCTCACGCACAGCGACGTTCTCCTGCAGCTCGCGCCGGACGACGCGATGCCTGACGTGCTGTCGCGGATCGCGTCGGCTGAGATCGACGCCACCCGTGTCACCGAAGGACACATGACAGAGGTCCTGCGCCGGCATTTCGGAACGCCGACGACCTGGTGGCCGGAAGGCTGGGACCCGCTCTCATTCGATTGCACCCATCTCGACCTGGCGATCGAGCAGGCCGAACTCCCGGCGGATTTCCTCCAGATCCTCGCGATCTTCCGTGGCCAGGCAGACGCCCAGGAGACGGAGCCGGCGATCGCCGAGGCCGAGGACGACAGCTGGAAGCGGATGCCGACCCCGGAAGGTCCGACTGCTCGCGTTCTGACCTCGCCGATCGCCACGCCGAAGACCGCGGCGACGAAGAGCTTGTGGACGGCATGTGAGAAGATCGTGAACGCCGACTTGCCGCTCAGGACTGTCTACAATGACCCCACTGCGGCGCTGGTGGCGGAGTGGCCGCATGCTGCCGACGTAATCCGGCGGCTCCTCGCGGGCATCCGTGTCGGCGACGTCATCAAGCTGCGTCCGACCCTCCTTGTCGGCGCGCCGGGTACCGGCAAGACCTCGCTCCTTCAGGCGATCGCGGCGATGCTCGACACTCCGCACTTTGTCTTCCCCTGCGCGTCGTCCGGCGACAATTCTTTCGGCGGAACCCCGGCGAGGTGGCATTCGTCGCAGCTCTCGACACCCGGTGAGACGATCCGCCAGCACGGCGTCGCGAATCCGGTAATCATTCTCGACGAGATCGAAAAGGCGGGGAGGCACTATGAGAATGGCAGCCTGGTCGATGCGCTGCTGCCCATGCTCGAAGCGCATACTGCGAGCGGCTATTTCGAGACCGCTCTCGATGCGCCGATCGATCTCAGCCATGTGAGCTTCGTCGCGACCGCGAACACTCTGACGATTCCGGCGCCCCTGAGGGACCGGTTCGATGTTGTCCGCATGCCGGACCCTGGGCCGGAGCATATCGGTCCCTTGGCGAAGAGGATCGTGGACGACATTCGGAAGAAGCGCGGCCTCGTCGACGGAATGATTCCGCCTGTCGCCCCGGATGAAGAAGACCTGATCCGCAATGCCTGGCGGGGCGGCTCTCTTCGCCAGTTGTCGCGCATCGTCGAGGCTCTGGTCGACAACCGCGACAAGATGGAAATCAGAAACTGAGGCGAAGGAGGCCTACTAATGTTGATCGTGATCCCGAAGCATTTGCAGGAACGCCTGCGCCAGATCGAGGAAGACGAGGGCATCCCGCCCAACGATTTCGTTTGCTCCGCCCTCGAAGTCTGGACGAACACCGATGCCGAGATGCGTAAAAGTATCGCTCTCAATGTAATGCGCTGGAAGCTTCAGAGCATTAGGAAGCAGTAAACCACGGCGATGGAGGCCGACATGATCTACTACACAGCGGACACTCACTTCGCGCATTCGGCGATCTTGCGGATGTGCAAGCGCCCGTTCAAGACGATCCATGCCATGGACCGGGCGCTTATTCAGAGGTGGAACGAACGCGTCGGGCTGGATGATACGGTCTATCACCTGGGCGACTTCGCGTTCGGACCTGTTGCCGAAGGACGGCGCTACTTCGATCTCCTGAACGGCAAGAAGCACCTCATCATCGGGAATCACGACAAGCCGAGCATCCGCGACTGGCCGTGGGAATCGGTCTCCGAGACGAAGATGCTCGACGATGACGGGAAGAGGATCTTCCTGTGCCATTATCCCATGGCGGAGTGGCCCTCATACTACCGCGGCGTCCATCACTTCTTCGGCCACGTCCACGGGAACCGGCGCGTTCCCGGGGCGGTCGATGTCGGCGTGGATCTTTGGGGTTATGCGCCCGTCACTGCCGACGAGGCGATCGCCGCGATGACGGAACGCGAGGAGGGACGGCAGAAGAAGACCATCCTCGATTTTGGGACCGAGGTTGTCCGCCAGGTCGCCGATCGTGCGGATCAGTGGATGGAAGCGTGGGAGCGGGAGCACCTCGCCAACGCCATCGACGAGGCCGCGATGGCGGCTCTGGACGACATTCTCCAGCAGCGCGTCGACCAAGCCGGAGGGCGGTAATTATCATCGCCCTATACGGAGGCCGTGGCTACTCGGTGGCCATCTTCTGGTTTCCGTTCAGCCATCCGGCGTCGACCGTCAGCGTTGCCTTGAAAATCCGGTTGCCGGCCTCGTCCCGAACCGTCACTGCAAGCAAATGATGTTCGCCATCTAGTACCGCAGATTTTGCGATATCTGGAAGAGCGTTGACCGCAGTTCTCCGCACGGCCTCCAGCGACTGACATTCGATTCCGACGTCGTCTTCGCTGATTTCCTCCTGATCTTGCACATCAAAGAAATAGAACGGCACTGATAGCTCCGGGGGTAAGCGAACAACCTCCATTGATATACGAACTCGCTCGCGTTCCGATGCACCGTGCCCGGGAAATATTTTTACTGCCTTATCTGCGCTGCGCCGGATCGAGGTGCAGATAGAGAGGATCGAACTCCGCGACCGCTTGCAGCCGCGCCAGGTCGTGCACGATCATCTCCCGCTTCTGGACGGTGATCAGCCCTTCCTCGCGAAGTTCGCGGAGCGTGCGGTTGACCTGGACGACACTGAGCCCGGTCGCGTCGGCGAATTCAGCCTGAGTCATCGGCATGCGGATTGGATCTTCCGCGAGTCCGACGGCGTCGAGTCGGACGTAGAGTTCGCACAGCATGTGAGCTATGCGGGCGTGTGCATTTAGTCTGCCGACACAGCGCAGCCACGTCCGAGCGATGGCGGCGTCGATCAGTGTCTCGCGCCAGAGGGCACCGGAGATGCGAGGGTTCCGGTCACATATTTCGTGGATCGCGTGATGAGGTATCATCGCGATTCGGCCCGCCGTAATGCTCGCGACGCTGTGATCCATTGTCGCGAGATGCAGCGTCTGCATGTCCGGGATATCACCTGGGACGTAGAATGAGAGGATCTGGCGCATACCATCCCTAGTGTCCTGGTACCGCGCCACAAAGCCGTCAACGACTAGGATGCATTGGTCGACGCAGTCCCCCTCACGACTGATGGTCTCGTTCCTCGCGACATCGCGGATAGTAATCGGCAAGGATCGGAGATCCGTCAGTTCCGATTCGCTCAGTCCCGCCGAACGCTGAAGTCTGCGAATGAGAATGTCTATTTGTCCGGAATTCTCAGGCATTTGTTCCCCCTTCGGGCTATGGGTTCCACCCCTACCATCGAACGGCGGTCATGACGGACAAATAGATAAGGAGAGATTGCATTGCAGATCAGCTCGGCCACCGGCTGCCAGTGATCTCTATTATGCCGATGTGCCGAAAACCCGCACATGAGCATAATAGACCCCCGTTACCCGTGGCCGCCGTTCGCACCACTCCCGCCATAGTCGCATCGCACCGATTCTCGGATCCGGTAGACGAGATGTTCCGCGATCGCCCGCCGAGCGTCATCGTACTCTTGCCAGCTCGTCGCCGGCCTCTTCATCGCGATCCGTGCCCTCATGTCCGGCGGGATCTCTTCGATCGCGAGGGCGATGATCGTGCGCATGTGAGTGTCGGTGATGCCGGCGGACGGCGGGAGGACGCCGAGAGGGCGGGTATAGCGAGATCGCCGGGACATGAGAAAGCCTCCGATTCTGGTGAACCGGAGGCTATGAGATGTTCTTGTTTTGATCTAGCGCCGACGGCATCTCGACGTCGAGTTTGTGATGATCTTTGCTGCCCGGTCTCGAGCGTCAGATGGCTCGCGACAACCGAACAGCGGCCACCCTGATTTCCGCTCAATAGCGATCTCGATCGATGCGAGCTGCAGCGATAGATCGTCTGCTAAATCTCGAAGATCATCAGCATCCAGCTCTTCGAGAAGCGCTCTCGGATGCGGATACTCGCGATCTGTCATCGTCTGCTCCATACGATTCTGCGACTGCAAAAACGCGGTCGCCTGGCGCACTATCGTACTGAAACCTTATCGTTTTCTGAGCTAGCGAAAACGTGATCAGGCAGACGCCCGCTCGCCCCGGACGATCTCGCCGAGACGGTCCAAGCCGACCATTCCGCCCTTGCCGATGTCGATCCAGAACGCGGCGTCGGACCGGAAAAGAGTGGTCGTCAGGGCCAGGCCGCGCTCGAAAACGCCGGGCTCGTCTTGGCATTCCAAGACCCAGTGTTCGATCTCCCGGACGTAATAGGGCATCCACGTTACCCGGAGGGATTCGGCGCGCATGATGTCCCGCCGCCGGCCGACGAGGGCGGGGAGCGGGCGGCGGAGGAGGGACCAGAGATCGCGCAGGACCAGGCGGAGGGTGCCGGAGTAAGAGAGGCCGGCGCGGATGAGGCGGCGGGTCTTCGCGTGGGCGCGGGTCATAAGAGAGCGGAGGTCCATATCAGTGGCCGCGGCGGGTCTTCCACCCCTTCCTTGCGGCCTCTGACCTTTTCTCAGCAAGCGCCGCCTTCTCTCTCTCCATGTAAGCCGCGATGTGACGAGCGCGGGCAAGAGCCTGTTTCGCATGGCCGCCATACTCCTCTCCGAAGAAACCTCCGAAGTAAGACCGCAAGAGAGTTCCGTTGAAGGAAACGTATTTACCCTCGGTCAGAAGCCGGTCAGAGGCGAGGGCCATCTGACGTTCTCTAATGTCGAAGTAATGGTAACGGATCGTATCGTTCATCTTGCTCATTCTGGTCTCCGTCATGCCAGATAGCGGTTGAGAGCCGCATTCGCGGCACGGATGTCGGCAACGAGACGGCGGGCCTCGTCGTCGAGTGTGAAGGACTGGCCGGGCTCGATGCCGATCGCATCGAGGTGTGCATTGTATCGCCCGGTCGCCTCGTCGATCGCAGCGCAGAGGTCCTCGATCCGGAAAGCGACGGCGCCGAGGGACGACCGGTTGTCGATCCAGAACTTCGCCTGCGTCTCGGACTCGGTAGCGATCTGCGCCGCGACCGGATGGCGACCGGCATAGTCCGCGAGGAAGTTGCCGCGGATCTCCGACGCCCACTTCTTCTGCTTCGTCGAGCCGCGCAGGTTCACCTGCGAGATGCCCTTGGCCTTGTTGTTCGCCCGCGTCTCGGCGGCCTCGGCGGCGGCCTTCTTGCGGTTCTCGACGGAGCGCGACTGGAACCAGAGATCGGCGAAGTGCCGGTAGGCCGCCGTCTCCCTCAGCTCTGCACGATTCAGGACGGCGAGGTGGGGATCGTTGTCGTCGATCCAGTTCTCCAGAGCCCTTTCGAAATTTTCGTTCGCCATGCCGCCGCCTTTGTAATCATCGTTGCAATGATTTATATATACGTGGCGTTAAGGATGGCGACAAGAGGAAAAATCCACGTGATGATGATTTCTTGCACTGACAGCGAGTCCGGGCTATCCGGGGCGATGGACAACGAACCGTGGCAGAAGCGTGCGAAGCGCGCCGGACTCTCGCAGAAGATGCTCGCGAAGATTCTCGGCGTGTCCGAGAACACGGTCAGCATGCAATTGCGTGGTAAATGGCAGTCCGGGACGCCGCGCTATGTGAAGACGGTCATCATGGCTTGGGAGGCTTTGCCGATCGACGTCAAGGATCGGATCGTCGAGGCGGCGGAATGCGACTTGCATTGACGGCGCAAAGGGAGGGCATCATGGATCAGGTATCAGAAACGCCGCCAGCCCAGTCGGGCTATCAGACAGTCGCGGAGCTGCTGCAGGTCGCGAAGCTCACTCGCGCACACGTCGATATCGCTCTCCGCGTCGCCGATCTGCGGCCCGGCCAAGATGAGGTGCTTTGCGCTCTCGAAACCGACACCGGGATGACGAATTCGGAGGTAGCCGATCGCCTACGCATTCGATCGTCGACAGTCTCGAAGACGACCGACAAGCTCGTCGCAAAAGGCTTCGTCGAGCGTGTTCCGCTTGAATCGGATCACCGGATGGTCGCTCTCGCACTGACCCCCGCCGGCGCCGAGACACAAGAACTCGTCCGCGAGATCTGGCGCGGCGTCGAGGAGAATCTCTTCGGCGACCTTTCGGCATCCGAAACCGAAGAGATCCGCGAAGGCCTCGAGCTTCTCGACAGCCGCCTGCGAGAGCGCGTCGCCCGGTTCCGGCGACCGCTGGAGCAATCGATCTCGGAAAACGACCTTCAGAGTTGACCGCTAAAGCCATCCTCCTGGTCCCTACGACTGAATACCTATCCGGTATAACGGGCCGCGACCCCTTGCGGGGCGGGGGTTGTACATAAACGGCGGGAACTGAACAACCGCCGCCGATCAGGCCGCTGCCTTCCTCTCATGGCGCCCACGCCGGGCCCCGAGGATCCGCTTCTGCACCGCCGCGAGGGCATCCGGCCGCTTCTGCACCCGGTCGTCGATCAGTGTCCCGCAGGCGTCCGCATCGAGGATGATCGACATCGTTGCCATGACGTGCGCGGTATGGGGCAGGCCACTGTCGTCCGCACAGTCCTCGCCCTCTTTCAGTGCCAGGAGATGTCGGATAGCCGCGTCGATGTAGTCCGACAATTTGATCGGCTGGTCTCGCCAATTCAGTCGCCCGTATTTCTCGGCGCCATCCAGATGGGCTTCGGCCAGCCATGCGATCGACGTCGCCGGCACGGGCGAAATCAAGGGCGCTTTCTGCCGGCCGATGAGGGCCTTGGGATTCTCGATCTCAGGCATGCTTCGCCTCCGTCCACACGGTCTCGCACTTCGGAAATCCGAGAAATCCCCTCTCGCCGGTCGGGCGCTTCTCGAACCGGCCGACGCTCTCGCGGAATGTCTCCTTCGATCTCCCGCACTTCGGGCAGACGTCCTCATCGATGAAGAAGCGGCTTCCCTTCCAGGGGGCGGTGTCCCAGCCGCAGTCGCAGAAGAACCGGATGTGATAGCTCACAGGATCCCTCCGGCCTCTTGGATTTCCATCATCATGATCGACGCAACATCGAGATCATCCCCCGGATACCGCAGCATCCGCCTGATCTCGAACTCGATATCGACCGCGATCTCATAGTCCCATGGCACGAATTTCCGCTCGTCCGGATCGTCGGCATCCATGCCGAACATCAGGGCCTCGACGAACCCGACTTCGACATCGACGGCTTTGACGATCGTACCGTGCATCAGCTCGATATCCGCGCCCACCCGGTCGCAGATCGCCGCGTCCAGGCCGCCTTGGATCGCCACGATCGCAGGGCCCAGAAGGCGCTTCAGTGGGGTGTTGATGTCCCCCGTCGCGTATTCGTGCCCGTCGTGCAAAAGCGCAGCGAGCGTCAATGCGGGATTCCGGCACCTCGACTGGACGATCTTGCCGACGACGAGAGAGTGCTGGCCGACCGTCCAGGGCGTATCCGGCTGGCCGGACCATCGGGGGATGCCAGCCAAGACCCGGCACATCCGGTAGACGTCGATGTCTGCCGGCTGGGGATCGAGCAGGTCGAGGTAGCGGCCGCCGCCCAGGGCGATGGCGGAAGCGGGCAGGGGCGTGTGGACGGTCAAGCTGCGATCTCCTGATCGCGCCAGCGTGGGCGCCGGCGTTTGCGGTCGTTGATGAGGGTGGTGACGACGCGCCGCTCGTCGCAGACCAGGCGATAGCCGGTGACCGTGATCGCGCAGGCACCGTCGGCGATCCACCGGTGAAGGCGGGGCGGGCAGACGAGATCGCGTGCGTCAGATGGCTGGATATCCAGATATCTGCAGATGGCGGCCAGGCGTTGGCCGTCGTGGGTCGCGTCGGGGAAGAGTGCGTCGAAATCGATCGAGTGGACGCGTTCGAAATAGCGGACGACGGCGTGATCGGTGACCGGATGCGAGGTCATGCTGCCTCCGCGAACACCTGGAGCCACGGCGTCTTCGCCTTCGTCGGCTTCTCGGATACCGCGACCGACCACCTCGACGTCAGGCCGCGCTCCGGATGGACGAAGAACAGCGGCTGCGATGGCGCGGTACAGGGTGCGCGGAGGGAGAGACGGGCGTACTCATCGTACCCCTTGAGGGTGTTCGAGACGATCGACCGGGGCAGCCAGAGTTCTTGATGCCAGTGGCCGATGAGGAGGACGTCGTAGCTCTCCTGGGCGTGTCCACGGACCTTCACCTCGCCGCGGGCAATCGGGCCCAGGCTGCCGATGATGCCGTCACCGCCTTTCACACCCATCATGTCGCCGTGCATGGCGAGGATGCGGAAGCCGTGGACGGAGAACAGGATTTCGTTCGCCGGCCGGCTGTCGATGACCACCCTCGGATCGTCGGCGAAATGGCGCTGCAGGAGTTCGTAGATCAGCCAGTCCGCATTCTTGTAGACGTACCGCTTGAACTCCGGCTTGTGCGTCAGGCGACCATGGTTGCCGCAGACCGCCGGGCAGTAGACCTGGCCGAACTCGTCGGCGATCCGGGTCAGCGCTGCCACCATTATGTCCCGGCATTTCAGGATCGACGGCAGGACCTCGAACTCATCGGTCTTCTGCAGCTCCGGGTGGAGCCCGCCGGACACGAAGTCGCCGAGTAGCGGGATCACGATGCCCGGAACTTCATGCGGACCGTGATTCCGGATCAGGTCGATCGTGTTCGCGACCAGGCGCTCGACGCGCTTCTCTGCGATCGCCGGCGAATACTCGTTTCGGCCACCGGTCTCCGCCAGGTTGACGTTCTCGCCCAGGTGCCAGTCAGCCCACGGGGCGACAGGGACTTCGGGGGCACGCGAATGAGGGACGGTGATCTTCGCAAGCCAGTCTGGCGCCCGCACCGGCTCGGCGACCATCGACCCCAGGATCTCGCGCATAGCGTCGTCGTCGAGGGCCTGACGATGGGCCTCCTTCAAAGACTTCCGGAGACGCCGGACCTGCTCCTCGAGAGCGACGATCTTCCTGTCGGCCGGCGATCCGCCCAGGACGAAGGGCTCGGTCTTCGGCGGTGTGGGGTCGACCTCGACGGTCTCGACGATCGGCGGCGTGGTGGACGGGGAAGTCCGGGACTTCTCCCTGGCACGCTGGCACCACTTCCGGATTCGGCTGGCGGGAATGCCGTACATCTCCTGCATCTCTGCTGCGGATGTGCGGCCGGCGATGATGTCGGAGACGATCGCCTCCTTCGAGGGGACGTTCGTCATCATGCATCTCCATCGGAGGAGGGGAAGTCGGGCAAGTCGAGAATGGGAATCTCGATCCCTGCCTGGCGCATTAGCTGCTCCAGGACGGAAATGTGCCGGAGATACGCATCCGAGACCCGGCGGAGATAGTTGATCTCCCGCTCTTGCTGGGACATCTCCCGCCGCATCTCACGGATCTGATCAGCCACGACGGCTTCGTACTTGAGGCGCTCGGTCTCGATCTTGAGTTCATGCCGGACGCGCTCCGCTTCGAGCCGAACTTCCGAGTCCCGGATCTTCTTTGCGATCGCATTCCACGCGAATTTGCAGCCGGCGCCCAAGACGCCGATCGTGCCGGTCAAGGCAACGACCATCTCTGCGGAAATGATTTCGGACGCCATACTCGTTACTCACCCCTCGAAGCGCCCGCGACCCCTCGCGTTATTCGGCACCGTCACTGAATTCCTGCCGCCTGGACCCTCGCCCAGGCGGCTACTCGTTACTCGTCGTCTTGCCAGCTGTGCCGGCGATCCCATGCCCCGAGCCCGGCGACACGGATCAGCTCGCGGATGTCGTCCTCCTCCTCGTCGTGTAGGCGATCGAGAAGGGGACGAGAGCGGATGTCCGGATAGTCGTCAGGAAGGGCAGGGGCGGCGGGCATTGTCAGGCTGCGTCCTCGTCCGATCCGTAGCCGTGAGGCAGGGACCGGTTCTGCACCGGCAGCGATGGATCGCTCCGAAGTCGGCGAAGCTCACAGGCAGCGAGGCGTCGTGCCCGCTCCGGAGCCGCGAGGTCATCCAGCCTTCTCATGAGTGCGCGGAGTCGTTCTTCCCGGGACATCAGCGCTTCCTGCCATAGTCGAGGAAGTTGCCTCCGCCTGCTGGTACGGTCCCCGCGAAAGGATCGATGCGACGACGGTCATCGTCCGTCAGAACCGCGATCTTGTCCGAGAGGAAGACCTTCCGGTTCTCCTCGATCGGTTCGCCGAAGAAGTCGGTCTCGAGGAATGCTTCGCGATCTCGTCTGTGCATCAGTTATCTCCTGTCCTGGCCGCGTCCTGTTGGACCAGCCCATTGATTGCGTGGACCTTCCTGCGGCAGTCCTCCCCAGCCGCATCGAGTTCGACGACCCATTTCGCGACGTCCGACTGCCTCGACAGATCGCCCACCGCCGGCCGGTCGCGGCATTCCAAGAGCTGGCTCGGGATGCGGTCGGCGAGGGGCGGCGGCGGGAGGATCGTGGTCGTCGTGCAGCCCGCGATGGCGAGCGAACAAAACGACGCACAGATCGCCCGGGCGTGCGTGAAAATGTTCGCCCTCATGCCGCCACCGCCGGCGTCGTGAGACCGCAGGAAATCCGGACTTTGCCCTTCAGTTCGCTGGCATAGTTCGGGAGTTCCCGGACTGCGTCGGCGGCGGCTCCGGCAGCGCCAATGCAGGCGGCCTGGTCTTTGGTCTCGATGATGTTCGTCGGGACGCCGTCGATCATCACGACGAGGCGCCAGACGCGGCGACGGCCGACATACCAGTCGTCCTGGCGAGTGCCGATCTTCTCGAGATCCCTGATGGTGTCTCGGAGAACCGGCGCAGTCGGGCCGTCGCGATCTGTGTTGGTGTCCCGTGCGATCCGTTCGCGCAGAGCTGCCTCCCGACGGGCGGAGGCGTCCGCCTGCTTGGAGACGGCGGCGAGCTGTTCGACGATCTCGCGATGTGCGAACTCGGCGCCCCGGCGTCGGGCTTCGGAGACATCGAGTTCGGTTCGGGTCGTCGCCAGCTCGGACTGGGTGGACGCCAGGCGGCTCGACTGGACGCCTGCGAATGCGACGGCGGCCAATGCAACGATACTAATGCCGCCCAGGAGGTAGCTGGTCACGCCAGCCGCTTCCTGATTGCTGTCGCCGCCTCGATGAGGAGAAGGGCTGGCAGCGCTATGATCAGACTGGCGCTCATCACTTCGACAGACCCAGGTTCACCCAGAAGCAGCGCCACAACAGTGAGGTTCAGCGGGACGACCATCATCAGCGACAGTCGAACAAAGGCACGCTTGATCATCAGTAGTCTCTCCGTGTTTTCGCATGCGCCCGTGCGCATGCGATCGTCAGCGAAAACCCGGCGATTGCCGGCGCTGCGATGATGAAAAAGATGATTTCGGGGAGCATCAGCGGAGCCCCTCGAGGCACAACTTGCGCTCGGCCTGGCGACGGTTCGTCAGACCCCGGATGACCCGGAGTGGCTGTCCGCCCTTGTTCCACATCAGCAGAGCATCGCAGGCGCCGCGCAGATCACCGGCATTCGCTCGACGAGCCATCGACGATTTGCAGAAATTCCCGCCGCCGATGTTGTAAGTGGCGAGGAGGAAAGCTGCGTAAGTCTTGCCTGGAATGGCGTCCGGTGCGGACAGGCACCGACGCATGTCCGCCTCGAACTCAACGATGCGGGTGGCGAACTTGGATTTGCACTCGTCGGCGGTGAACCGCATTCCCGGCCGAACTCCCTTGGTCTCGCCGATGCAAATCGTCCACACGCCGACCACATCGCGATAAGCAGTGGTCTCCAGGCTTTCCCAGTGCAGGGCTTCTGTCGTCACCAGCGCCAGCAGGGCAGCAGCGGCGGCCCCACCGCCGATAAGACGAGAGCGGGTCTTCGATCGCGGTGCAGCGGTCGGACGCGGAACGGACACGGGCGTGCTCCGAGAGAAGAGGCGGCGAAAGAGATCGGCGAGGGTGGCCATCGGATCAGGCCTCCAGATTCTGCTGAGAGACCAGCCTGGCGACGAATGCGCTGGCGGTGACCAGGCCGGACGCGGCAGCGAAAACTCCGGGATCAAACGGCGACCACGCGTCAAATAGCGGCAACGCGACCTCGAGGCCCGACAGCAGGCCGGCGAGCAGCATCAGGCGGATGCTCCAGGCGCGGCGGACGATCGATTTCCAGTCGGTGGCGAGCTTCATGCTGCGAATCCCCTGGCTGGCGCGGAGGGGGTCACGCGGGCATTTCGTTGAACAAATCGGGCGATCAGGACGGCTTCCGCGGCATCCGCATCAGGCACTTCGATGCCGTCCGCGGCGCAGATCCGGAGCGCCTCGCTCTTGTAGAAATCGGTCGACTTGCCGCTGGTGCCGTGGATGCCCTTGCGCCAGTCGCCCAGGCGGATACCCAGAGCGGCGGCGCCGGCGTCGTAGGCGGCTTCGTTGGCGGCGGTATAGAGAGAGACGAGGAGGCGGCTTCCGACGCCGCGCCCGAATTCTCGTTCCACTCCGACGACATCGACGCCGAAATCCCGGCAGACCGACGCGACGGCTTTCCGCAGGCGCTGAATTTGGATGACGTGCCTGGTGTCGAGAGGCAGCGCCGACTTCCCGGATTCTGCGAGGCCCCAAGCGAGATTCCAGGAACCGCATGCACGGACCCGGCCGTCCTCGTCGATGACGGCGTAGCCACTGTTCTTTGCGAGATCGAGAGCGAGAACCGTCGTCATGCGGCGATCCTCGTCAGAGCGATGGATCCCGGCTTCGGTGCGACGATGTCGTAGCGCAGCTTGATGCCGAGGGCCTCGGCCAGCTTTAGAGCGGCTTCGTGTCCCAGAGCACGGGTGTCGCCCCGTATATAAAGAGAGACCCTCTCGCGATGAGAGTTCGACTGCCAGCCGGCAATCAGGCAGGCCTCACGCATGGTGATGCCCCGCCGGGAGATTTCCCGCCGGATAGCGATAGCCAACGTTTCGTGCAGCCCCTGCAGCAAGCGCGAGCGAATACGCAAACTGAACCCCTCGAACACAACTCAAACGCAACTCGACGCCAGACCCCACGATCTGGCGAATACGAATCAAATTGTCGGCGCAGAGTTAGCAACTCGCAATAGAAGCAACGCAGAAAAGTGGAAAATTCCGAGAACGTTCGGGAAACGGATGTGAACAGAGGAGGAGTTCGACAGCGATCTGCGCGGATCCTGGAACATCGTCGGCGTTAATAATGTGCAATGTGCAAGTTGCAACTTAATCGGTGAACGACGAATCTGATTGCGGCTTACAAATCGTATGATACGATGCAGGACTGAGACTGATCGACACTCCCCTCAACGATCGATCGGCTCAACTGATAGACGCAATATCGCAGGCAGGGACGCGTGAAAGATCCAGAAATTTTGGCCATTCTCCGGGCTAATCCGGGATGGAAAATCGTCGATACGACGAAAATCCCGGACTCCGACAAGGAGCCTGGCCGCTACGTCGTCGCGGAGTCGACGTCGTCGTCGGAGATCATCTTCGGCTCGCTCGGCCCCATGTGCCATGAGAATGGATGGTGCGTGTTTCCGCAGCAGAGAACGGGGCGGCGCCTTCCGTCGATCTACCGCAGAAAAGCTATCAAGTGGGGTCTGTACCAGGAAGAACGGCCGGCCGCGGAACTGGTCGATCGCTGGGCCAAGCCATGCTTCAACGAGAACGTCGCGCTGATCTTGGGTGCAGTGTCCGGCAACACTTTTTGCCTGGATATCGACATCCTCGACTGGCGTCTGGCGTCTGCTGTCGAGAAGATCGCGTTCGAAGTTCTCGGGTTTTCCGGTTTCAAACGCGTCGGCAGGGCGCCGAAAAGGGCGCTCCTGTATCGAGTCGCGACGCCCGAGGAACTGCCAGCGAACATCTCCCGATTCTTCGTCGCTGACGACGGCGAGAGCGCGTCTCCGCACGGCTTCGAGATACTGTCGAACAAGAAAACCCTGACGATTTACGGCCGGCATCACGAAACTTACGACCGCTTCAGCTGGGACGGAGACTACCAGCCGGCGATCACCACGCCGGCTGACGTGCCGCTGGTCACCCCGACGCAGATTTCGGAATTCATGTCGAAGGTCGCGGAATTCCGGCCCTTTCACCGGAACTCTTCGAATACCGTCATCGACCTCGACGCGCTGGGATTTGTGAAGACCGACGGCGTTAATCTCCCCAAGATCTCTTCCAACGGCGATTGGGTCGAAGAAGACGATCTCGTCACTGACGGCCGCGAAAAGTTTTTGTTCGCCCTGGCCCGTCTCTCGGCTCGCTCCAATCCCGGCAACTGCAAAGACGAAGAAGGCCGGAAGGTCCTGATCCGGACCGTCCTCGAGGAATTTCAGAGCCGCGCTCGTCTCGATGGACGCTGGGGCAGCCCGAACGAACTGCTGCGAGAGGTCACTGATAAAGTGACCCGGGCCGCGGAGGCGATCGTCGACGGCCGGATCACGCCTATCGCTCCCCGGTCGCGGAAGGTCCGGAAGGTCGCCGAGAAGACGTCGATCGCGACGGGATCGCCGATCACGGATGGCTGCAAGGGGTCGCTGGCATGGCTGCCGCCGGCGGAAATTCGCGGCCCGATTAAAAACACGCCGTTCTCCGAAATTCGCTGCGGTGACGCCGAATATGCCGCTCGTCAGATTCCCGAGACCGCTGCGGAGACCTCGGCGCACGTCTCGTCGGAAACCAAGCGCTTGGTCGGCGCCTTCTTCGCCGACCTGGAGGCTGACGACGAGCATCCACGCACCCATGTCGTCGTAGCGCCGACCGGCGCCGGCAAGACCCACATCACCATTGACGCGATCAAGAGGTTCCACGAAACGCGGGAAGCCGGCGACGAGCCATTTCCGATCCTCGTTCTGGTCCCGACATACAAGAATATTGAGGAATCGGCAGCAAAGGCCCGCGCCGCCGGGCTGCGCGTAGTTGAATGGATTGGCAAGGCTCGCTCCGGCGAACTGACGACCGAAGATCGCTGCATCAAGCCTGGCGAAGTCGCGACGATGCAGAAAGCTGGTCGTAATACCGCGAATCTCTGTCAGGCAGTCGATCCGGACGACGACAAGAAGATGATCCGGTGCGGCGCCTGGGACGAGAAGATTGGCGCATGGTCATGTCGCTATATGAGGCAGTCGATCGAAGCTCAGACTGCCGAAGTGATCTTCGCCGTCCATGCGTACATCTCTTGTTCGCTGCCAGCGGCACTGAAAGCCTGTCGTGCCGTGGTCATCGACGAGAGCTTCCATGGGCAGCTGATCAAAGCGCACCGGTTCTCAGACGAAGTACTGCTGCTTCCCCGCGATCCCGTCGCCTTCCGGACGAAGAGGGAAAAGGCCGCAAATATCGAGCTGGAGGATTTCATCGCCGCTCGTCAGGAAGTCGCGGGCAGGGTCTATTATGCGCTGCGCGACGGCCGCGATCCTGTCGACTGGTTCCTCGCCACCGACAGCTCGACGCCCGCGATCAAAATGGACCAGCTGAGCCTCACAATCGCGTTGCTGTCTCGCGTCCGCGACGGCGACGATATCACGCCCAGGACTTCGCTGAAGCGCATCGAAGCCTTGTGCGCAGGCCCGGAACGGACGGCCGTGCATGAAGAAGAGAAATTGTGGCGGCTATTGAAAGACCGCATCGTCCTGCACCGCGACGGCATCCTCGACTCGAAGAAGGATGGGCGCGTTCTCTGGCAGCGTGGAGCCGACAAGGAAGCGGCTGGCGAGATCCGGATTTCCTGGATTTCCGAGCACAATTTCGAGAATCACCCGATCCTCGCTCTCGACGCCTCTGCCGACAAAGCGCTGGTCGCCCGCGTCCTGGACCGGAAGGAAACGGAGATCGTCTGCGAGCCGATCGACGCACTACTGCGCGTCCGGACGGTCCACGTTCCGGGTAAGTCGCTGTCGAAGACGTCGATCCTACCCCGCAAGTCCGACACCGAGTCCTACGCGGCTTACAAGTCGCGCCTGACGCATGAAATGCGGATTCTGATCTCGACGATCGCGTCGGTCCACACAGAAGGCGGCATCGTCGTCTGCACACCGAAGTCGGTGAAGGATCACCTGCTCGACGGCTGGTCTGCGCCGCAGCGCGTGATTTGGATGCACTACGGCTACACGAAAGGATTCAACGTCGCCGAACGCTGCGATGCGGCGATCGCGCTGGGATGCATCAATCCATCGATCACCCAGCTCGACGATATCGTCGCCGCCCTGGCGTTCGGTGAGAGCGATCCTGAGCCTCTCCGCGACCCCGTCGGCGAGCATCGCGGCCACGATCTCGATCGGATCTACAAGACGGACACCGTTCGCTTGCGAAACGGCTATGAGATGACGGTGACCCAGGACGGCACGGAAGGGCGCTATTCAGAGATGGCTCTCCGGCAGATCCGGACCGAGGAGCACCTTCAGTTCCTAGGCCGTCTGCGCCCGATCCATCGCGACAAGATCACCGCATTTTACAACGTGGGATCGTATATCCCGCCGAGTTTGATCGTCGACGAGGTCGTGGATTTCGAGGATCTCATGAGCTGGATCGGCTCCGCCGTCGAAGTTGCCCGGGAGCATCAGGGCCCGATCGGCGCCGGCGATACCATCGAAGAATCCAAGGCGGCGGCAAAGTTTTCGAAGATCCTCGAAATGGGAGAGACCCGATCCCGGTTCTTCGAAGTCACCGCCGCCGGCGAGGTCTTGTACGTCCCGGCGCACACCCCGTCCGTCGTCGATCGCCTCGTCGAAGACGGCTACCAGATCACTCACCGACCGACGCTCGGCAAGATGGAGGAATTCCCGGCACCGATCTGCACGTACGCCGATGAGGTCCGCTTCCGCGACCGGGCTCTTGCGGCGGCAATGGCGGACGGCTGGTCGGCAATGCCGGGATCGCGGATGTGGACTCGAGACGTGCCTGCCGATTTCGACCCGACGGCGACGAACGACAAGCCGATCACTGCTCTCGATGTCGCAGTTCTCGCGCAGCATTATCACGTGCGCCTGCGTCGTCAGGAGCGAGAAGCCGAAGCGGCTGCGGCCCCGAAAACGGCAATGCAGATTTTTGAGACCGAAGTTTTCTGATCGTCATCGCGGCGACGGATTGGTTCGACCGAACATGACAGGGATGGAATTTCGTGATGCTTCACGGACGAGCTGCTGCTCGACATGATCTGTCATCGCTTGCCCGGATTCGCCAATCCGCCGCATGACACGATCTCCGGCATCGCCTAAAATCAGGGCGGTGCCGCTCTGTCTTGCTCGCTCGATCTCGATGTAAACCGACTCCTGCAGCCCCTCTTGCATTTCCCATCTCCTCGCTGGTGTGGGAACCTGCAGTCAGCTTAACGCATCGTCACCTTATTGCTAGCTGGATTCGACGACCGAGCCGGTCACCGCGTTCCCTTCGAGAACCACCGTATCGAGGCTGCCGGCGAAATCCGCTTCGGCGAAAGCGTCCTTTCCGACCGTTGGCGTCCCGACCCGTGCCGTCAGTGTTCGCAGCTTTGCAAGCCGACCATCGCCGGTGAAGAACCGCGTCGGGGTCCCTGAGAACACGACTTTCGTGATCGTTGCCGTGGCGCCGGTTGACTGTTCGCCCGAAATCGTCGTGCTCGTCGGGACCGAACTGTAGCTCTTTGGAACCGGCTTCCGCTCTTTTCGCGCCCGTTCTGTCGCGATGCGATCGACGAGGCTGACCAGCTCTCGGTCTTCCAGCGCCCGCATTCTCATGTCGATCTTAATAGCCATCGATGGCTGCTCCCTTCGGCGCGACCCGCAGTTCTGCGATCGCGTCGATCTCCCGGATCAGCGTCTGCCGTGGTGTCAAATTCGTGAGCTTCATTCCGGAGATGTACGTCGGCATGACTGCAGAGATATCAGTCGGATTTTCGAGAGCGCCGGCCGCGTCCAACTGGTCGTTCGCCGTGTTGATCACCGTGCCGCCGTTTCTCACGACGCCGGAGCCGTCTCGGATCGACATGATATTCACCGGCACGACGGGGTCGTCAGTGACTCCCGGTGCCCATGCCAGCACCTCGTCGATGCCGCTCTCGCTTTGGCCAAATGGCTGATCTCGACCAGTTCCGAAGGCGACCCCGATCGTGCATTTCACATGCGGCTGCTGTCCGTCGCCGCCGCCCCAGACGCGTTCGACAGCGATCACCTTTCCCCGCATCATTTGGTTGTCAGGAGCGTAGATCGTCGCGTCGTCCTTAGTCGTCACCGCGATCCCATCCAGCCAGGTCGTCGCCACAGTGACATTCAGGATCCGGAGCATGCGGCGAGCGAGTTTCCTGGCACGACATTTCACGTGATCCGCGGCGTCCGTCAGGTAGCCGTACTCTTCGAAGAATCTCACAGTCGTGCCACGGTCGAGAAGATCGTCAGGCTTATAGCTCTTCCAATACGTGATCTGCGGGTCCGTCCCTGGCATGGGCTGCAGGAAATCCTCGGCGTAGTGATCGCCGCGACTTTCGTAATATTTGCCGTTGTAGAAGACGACATCGCCAGTGACGTAGTCCGTTCCGATCTCATAGTCCGGCAGGTCCTGATCGCGGAAGATGTCTCGAAACGACAAATCCACGGTTTCGGCCACATCCGACGTTGCGAGCGCCGGCTGCAATGGGACATCCATTGCGAAATACAAGATCTCCTGGCGCGGCTGGCTGTATTCGTAGTTCAGCATGATCCGCGAATAATTGAAAGCGTATTGCGCAAACACCGCCGATGCCGTGTGCGACGAATACTCAGAGATACTGGAGTCCGGGCGCACCTCTACAGACCCACCACCGGTTTTCGAAACCGAGACTGGGGCGGAGAGGATGTCGAATGCGGCTTCGTAGTCAGTGCCTGCGATCGGGACGGCGCGAGAATTCGTCCGCTGGACTTTGTAGATCGGGGCGGCGTCGGCCAGGCTCCAGCCAGGAGCGGCGTCGAAACCGAGCGAGGCTGGCAGGCGATCGCCGAGAGTGGCGTCCAGGGTCTCGATCCGGCCGGCGGCTGCGATCGACAGGTTAGCGGCGATATTGCACTCGCCGCGATCTTCTTGCGTCCAATCTGCTGTGACCCGGTATCTAATGGTCTTCGGCGGGTAGCCCCAGGTTCCCAGCGACGAAACCGGGCGCGCCCCTTCATCGGCGAATGCCAGGTCTTGCAGAGAATGGTGGACCCCGCCCTGCAGCTCGTCGGATACCGACACTTCGTGAGTGACGGGATCGACATAGAACGCGACCGATCTCCCGAGCAGATACGTCTCCGCATCCTCTTCGTCGAAATCCGAAAATCGATTGTCGGTGTCCGGCTTCTGCGCAAGATGCTCCTTGGCATACGCCAGCTTCCGGTCCTCGATATCGCGAGGCGCGCAGATCACCCGAATTCGCTGAGTAAGATCGTAGACCCCCGCAAAATCCGGGGCGATGTATCCCCGGGCGATCAGCTCGGCATCGGCGGGATCGCCGGTCCGCGACCACGACAGCAGCACATTCTTGTTGGCGAGGGCGGCCAGGATCCGCAGGCCCGACTGGCGCATCTCGATCTCGACTTCGGAGATCTGGGCTTCCGTCTGCCGCATCGTGAACATGAAGCCGTCGGCATCGGTGTCGCAGTGGAGCAAAGGGTCGAAGACCGTGTCGAGGTCCGAGACCAAGGCGAGATAGGCCTTCATGGCGCCATCTCCTCTCTCAGCACCATCTCCCAAGACTGACTCCGTCCGGTCGCGGATCCGGACATCCGTATGTCGCCGACAATGCAGTGAAGGACGGGACGATAGAGGATGGTGGTGTAGGCGGATCGCGGAACGTAAATGTTCGCCTCTCGTCCAACGATGCCGACGTCGCCCTGCAGCCGCTCGTTGTCGGCATCGCGAGCGGACACAGTGCCGGGAACCGCATCCCGTTTCAGCATAGTCGTCATCGTCATTGGCGGGATGGTCGCCGACCACCACGTCGAGGCGTAGAGGGTCACCTGGCTGCCGCGCTCGAGATTATCGAATGACGGCATCCAGACCGCATCGCCGTCATTGCTAAGGACGACCTCGAACTTTCGCCCGAACGAGGGCTGCAGCGCAATGGTCCGCCCGTTCCACGTCTCGCGAAACTGGACCTCGCCAACCGGCATCAGCTCTTCCTGAATCCCGATAATCGAGCGTCGAGGAATGCGGACATCCGGAAAAATCAGGGATATCTCAGCCATCGTTAGTTCCCGAGCGAGAGGGAGCGGGACCGACGCAAAGCGGCAGCCTGGGATTCGGTCTGGAGAGCTTCGATCACCGTATCGCCCGCCCTGATCTCGATTTTTTGCGTCGGGAGCTGGCCCAGCATTTTCGCCCGGATCGTCGCGGGGTCGTCTTCCGGGGTGTAGACGACCTGGCGGTTTACGGCGCCGTAGACGCTTCCATAGGAGCCGGGGTTCACCGACTTCAGAGCGTTCCGCCGGGCATCGTTTTCGGCGACCGAGAGACCGTTCTTGGCGCCGTATTTTTCGTAGTCCCGGTCCATCTGGAGACGGGCCAGATCCATCTTCTTCTCGCGAAGAGCGTCGAATCTCTCGGACAGAGTGGACACCGCAGCGGTGACGAGGCCGACCGCAGTGAGGAGGACGCCGAACGGGCCGGACGCGAGAGCGAGAATGCGGCCGCCGATCGTCGAGATCGCAGCGAGCATCCCGCCGCCGGCCGCAGCTCCGGCAGTCGCGCCACCGGCAGCCCCGACAGCGGCGCCGCCGGCGGAGACACCGAACAATGTCCCCATTGCCGCGACAGCGGTCCGGATCGCGCCGAAGAGTTTGCCAGCGATCAGTCCGGCGAGGATGACGGTCGCGGTATTCCAGCCGCCAATTTTCTCGAGAACGGTGTCGATCGCGGAGATGATGGGCTGGATTGCACGATGGACGTTCTTGATCGCTGTCCAGAGCTGACCGAAAATCTCACGGACATCCTGGAGCCAGCGGAATCCTTCAGGCGCGTCCTTCTGCAGCACGAAGATATCGTGAAACGCCTGGGACAGACGCTCGACGTAATCGAGGACCGACGCGAGGATATAGAGAAGCTTTCCGAGCATCGTCGAGATGCCGGACAGCCCCGATCCGTTGCCGGCCGAGGCCATTTCCGCCCAGGCGAGCTTCCAGTATGCGACGACACCGTCGATCAGCTCGCGGACTTCGGCGAAGAGACCGCCGACGACCTCCTTGAGCCTGTCGGAGGCGCCGATCGCGACGACGACCACTTTTGCGGCGAACTCGACGAGGCTCTTCGCCAGATCGGTTTCGAGCACGCCGAACTGGCCGCTCAGGATCTTCTGTATGTCGCCGAAGAACGACGCGACCCAGGCGATCGCGTTGTTGAACGCAGCCCGCAGATTGTCGATCGAGAAGATCGAGGAGAGGTCGATGCCCTTGTCGCGGAGATAGTCGTCGATCGCCAAGCCGAAAGCGGCCACGACACTGAGCAAACCCTTGAAGACGGTCCACAGGCCTTTGCCGGCCTCGGCGAGAGCGAGCAGGGCCTTCTCGCCGCGACCGTCGGCGGCCCAGCGATCGACAGCGCGAAGGCTGTTCGTGATCCACTTCAGGACGTTGGCATACGTGGCCTCGGCGTTCCGGCCACCGGAGAACGTGCGGTAGACGAGGGCGGCGAGGTTGCCGAATGTCGCGAGCAATTTCGCGGCGACCGCGAACGTCCGCTGGATCGCGGTGTTGACGCGCCGCCAGCCGTCGTTCCCGTCCATGAACCGGACGAACGACATGAGTGACCGCATCGCGGACGACAGCGGGCGGACGAAATAGTCTCGAATGACCGTCGCCGACGACCTGACCAAGCGGCCTTCCGCGACCTTGGCCAGCGTCGTCATCATCGGCTCAAGGGCGACCAGCAACTGGCGCTTGAAAACGCCCCACGCGTTGCCGAGCGACAGGATCGCGGACTGGTAGCGCTTGATCTGCGCGATGTCCTGATCCGACACCAGGCCGCGACCGAGAGCGCCGGAGATCCTGCCGCCGGATGCGGCGACCTGATCCGCGATCTCGGCGACTTTCAGGGCGTCGTCTTCACCAAAAACTTGGGTGAGGATCTGGCCGCGTTCCTCGCGAGAGAGCTTGTTCACCCGGTTGAGAAAATCGAGGAAGACGTCGTTCGTTTTCCGGAATGATTTCTGAGAGGTCTCCGCACCTTTCTCGATCGACGGCCACAGCGATTTGATCGACGGGACCAGGCCCGAGATGCCGCGATTGACGGCCTTGTTCGCACCGGTGACGGAGACGCCCAGGCGGTCGAAGGTGGCCGACGTGTCATTGCCGCCCTGGCCAGCTTCGCGGATCGCAGCCGTGAATCCGGAGAACACCTGGCCCAGGTCTGTTCCCTGCAGGCCGACCGACGCGCCGAAGCGCTCCCAGAGTTCCACTTCCTGGGGCGTCATGCCCGTCAGGGAGCTGACGTTCCGGGTCTGGCGGTACCGCTCGATCGTGTCCGTGCCGGCTTTTACGGCGAATGCTGCCGCGCCACCCACCTTCACAGCGGCAGCGGCAGTCAGGCCGGCCGTCAGCTTTGCCGACAGTGCGGTGGCTTTTGTCAGGCCTCGCGCCGTCTGATTCAGTCCGGAGATCAGGCGACGAGTGGCGGCATACCCGGTGTTCCCCATCGTCCTGAGGCCATTGCCGGCCTTGATCGCGGCCCCGACGACGAATCCCAATGCTGTTCCGACTGCCAGCGCCCGCAGCTCCAGGCGCCGAGCCTCGGCAGCGGCTGCCTTCTCTTCCTTCGCCAGGCGCTTGGCCTCGTCGCCGGCGTCGGCCAGTTCCCTCTCGGCCTTCTTGGCGTACTTGGCGACTTCCGCGAGCTGTTCGGCGTCGAAGACGGTGCCGGTGGAGGCATCCACATATTTGGCGAGCGACCGACCCTCGGCGGCGGCCTCTTTGATTGCGACCGCGGCACGCTGGACGGCGGCCTCGTCGAATGCCTCGATATTGAGCTTGCCGGCACGACGCTCCAGGGCGCGCAGCTGGTCGCGGACCAGGCGGACGGATTTCTCCTCGTCGACATAGACGTCGAGTTCGATGCCCTTGCCCAACGCCTGCTTGTATGCGGCGACCGCACGCTTCGCGACCGCAGGATCGATCCCTGAGACGTCGACCGACTGCGCTGCCCGACGGGCACCGGCATTTCGGTCGCTGGCGTCGAGTCCGGCGATCGCGGCGGCTGCGGATTTTTCCGCATCCACGAGAGTCTGCGCCCGGACCCGCGCTTCGGACTTGATGCGGTCCTTGGCGGCGCGGTTCTCGCCGACGAGGGAGTCCGCGAACCCGGTCTCGATCGATGCGGTTTCCCGGCCCGCGATTTTGGCCTCGGCAGCCATCTTCGCCGCCAGGTCTCGACCGAAACCGGAGACATTGGGATCGATGTTGACGTCGCCGATGCTCTCGACGGCCCGCTCTGCGACCTTCGCTGCCTGGGCAACCTCGCGCAGGGAATCGGATGCGATCTCGGCGCCGGCGGCAACTGAGGCGGCGGACTTTCCGTCGAGCTTGTCGACAGCTTTTCCGACGTCGCCAGCACCACGGGCCATCGAAGACATCGCCCGCCGGGCGCCGGCGAGGCCGTCCACCCGGATGGCGGTGACGATCTGGCCGATTCTTTTTGTAACGCTCATCGGCCGAGATCCCGCATTGCCTTGTCCCAACCCTTTTTCTCGGCCTGGGCGATCCGGCCGGCGACGGCCGTACTGATGAGGCGGTCGCGGCCGCGCTCGGCATCGACGGCTTCCGCGAACCGGAGACGGGTCCACGACATCCGATACGCGTCGTCATGACCGGAAGCCTTCAGGGCGCAGGCGGACTTCCAGATGTCAGATGCGATCGCCCCGTGGTCCTCCTCGACGCCCGGCATGTTCGCGACGGTCGTTTTCTTCTGCTTCGGGAACAGGTCGCCGACGCCCCTGACCGCGCTGGCGAACAAGGCGACCTGGAAGAGAAGGACGACGATGGGCGCCGCGGCTTTCTCGATCTTCTCGCGGACCTTCTCGGAAACTCCGGGAAGGCAAGCGAGGATGAGGCGGATCGTCAGGGGACGCAGCCCGTCCGGATCGACGATCAGGTCGTGGACGTGCTCGCTGTCGTACGCGATGCCAGGCGACATGAACGCCTCGGCCATCGTCTCGTCCTCGACGAACAACTGCGCCAGCACGACCGCCGGACATGGACGCACGACCAGGCCGCCGAGGATGTCGACGGGCACCGAAAATTCCGGATCCAGATGTGCGAAAACGTCCGTGAGATCGGCCACGTCGGGTGTCTACCTGCCAGAGAAGGAGAGGGCGGGCCGGAGCCCACCCCGATCGTCAGGCGGCGCGAGCGCGCTCGAGGACGCGGGCCATCTCGAAACCGGCGCCCCGGGTCGGATCGGCGAAGACGCGGCCGGTGTAGCCCATCTCGCCCATCTCCGTGCCGTCCGAGCCGAGAACGACGTCGCCGTCGGCGCGGATCTGGACGTCCCAGAACTCGACTTCGTGCTGCACGCCGAGCTTGGTGTTCTGCAGGAACTTGACGCTGGCGCGAATGTCCGTGGCCGACAGGACGCCATATGCCACCTGGCCGACGATCGCCTCGGCGTCGTAGGTCGTGGTGACCTCGGCCTCGCCGTTCTCGTTGACCGCAGCGTCCGCCGGCAGGGCGAAGACGTCGATCAGGCCGTCGGCGGCCGACACTGCATAGTGAGTCCCCTCGACGAGATCGATCTCGGCATCCAGCTCGTCCTTGACCGTCAGGGCGACGTTCGTGAGGTTGCGGTGGGCGACCTCGATGACGTCGCCGGCGGCGGCGAAGGTGGTGTCGATGACGGCGTCGGCAGCAGCCTGATCGAACGTCAGGCCCGGCTTCGACATGAACGCCACCCTCCGCAGGAAGTCGGTCATCATGCGCGTCGTGAATCCGAGCGAGACCTCGGCCTTCGTCACATCGACGAACGCGAGGGTCTGCTCCGGATATTCGTTCGAGTAGATCTCGTTCTCCTCGATGTTGTAGGAGAACTTGAACTCGTTGTAGTCGCCAGCCTTCTTCCAGGTCTTCGAGCCCGGCAGCTTGATCAGCCACTGGCCTTTGGTCTGAAAGCGGAAGCTGTTGTCCAGCGGACGGACGATCGGCGATCCAGCCATAGTAGTAACCCCTTCGTTATCCAGCGACGAACTCGCCAGCATTTCCATGTTGCGTGTAATATTCGGCGGCAAATCCGATGACCGTCGCCGAAATTCCCCCATCGTCGTCGTCGCTCTGTGCGACATGCGAGATCGTCGTTACGTTGACGCTCTCGACGAATGCTTCTTCCTCGACGGCCAGGACCGCGTCCTCGACGGCAGCCAGCAGACTCGACAGCGCGTCCAGGGAGTCCTCGCCGTCATATTCCCGGACTCCGAGCGCCACCGAGAACTCCTGCTCCCTCTTGGCCAGGCGATACCCAGCGTGCTGCGAGATCGGGAAAACCCGGGTCGGACCCGAGAAAACCGTGGCCGTCGGATACGATTTCTCGTCCCATTCGATCAGCGTGCCCGCGTCGTCGAGGTAGCCGGAGCCTTCGGCGAATACCCGTCCCTCGAACCCGGGGATGGCTGTCCGAAGCCTGGTGCAGATCGCCTCGACGAGCTGGTCGCGGACGTGACTCATCGGACCGCGACCTTCTTCAGATCGATCAAAAAGTTCGCCCCCCGGCGGTAAATGTTGTCGACCTTGTAGACGTCGCCATCGACCGTGATCCTGGTGTTCTTCTCCGGCTCGGACGGAAGCGAGGCGATCGGCGTGCGGAGGACCGTTGCGCCGATCTTGCCTTCGCCGGCGATGATGTCGCGCTCCTCATCGAGCGTCGTCCACGTGCCACGCGTCAGGACGTCGCCGCCGGGAAGGGAAACGATGACGTCGACGCCTATGATCGAGGCGGACACGGTGCGGGCCAGGAGGTCGCGGATCATGTGATCAGGCCTCCGGCGTCGGTGCGAACGGGCGGACCCATTCGATCTCGGACGGCAGATCGTCGCCAGGAGCGAGATCGCCGTCGACCTGGCCGCAGGCGAACTCCTCGCCGGGATAGTACCCGCCAATGTCCGGCCACTGGAGGTCGAGATGCGTGGCGTGGACGCGATCGCGAGCAGCGGTATGGACGATGATGATCATGATCGTCAGCCCACCGTGATCGAGGAATTGTTGTTGCCGGTCACGCCGATCGCCGGCGAGATCGAGCCGTAAGCAACAGACGGGCCCAAGTGGCCGTTCGACCTGTCGTTCGCGACAATCGACGTGGAGAACTGTCCAACGACCCTCATGTCGTCACCCCGGATCAAGAACGATCCGCGGTTGCCGGCGTAGATTCCAACGTTGTTGGAGCCGCCGATGAACGAATGCCGGGTATCGGAATCGACGACAAACCGGCCGCCTGATCCGATCGACACGCTGTCGCCATTGCAGCCGCCGATAACGCAGCGCCTGAGGGCCATGACCGCATCGTTGTAGATCACAGGAGATCCAGTCCCCACGACGAGCTGGCCACGGAACTCGCAGCCGGGGCCGGACAGCCATAACGAGTATCCAAAATCCGCGATCGCCAAGTCGGCGGAGTTCGCCATTTTGGACCGCACCAAGTTGATCGCGGTCCAGGTGGTCGTGCGAGTGGACCGGACGATCCCGAGATTCTCGAACGCCGGAAGAACGGCGTCGGCCGCGGTCGCGAACTCGACATCCACGCACCAGAAGACAGACCGGAACCGGGTCATCTTCAGGTTAGCCGTAGCGCCACTCAGCGTCGGGTAGGCAGTGACGAAGAGGGTCACGGAGTTAGAGGTCTTGCCGGTGACCCGAAAATACCCCTGGAGACAGTTTCTGTTGACTTCGCTGCCGTAATTCGAGGTCACCTCGACGAGGATGAAGTCGTCGACCACGCACAGTGCGGCGAACGCAGTCGATACGGGAACGGTGACGGACCAAGCCTTTGCCGACCCCGACACCGTGTAAGAAGCCGCCCCGGTCCAGACATCGGGCGCCGACCTGCCCCGGACGCGGACATGACCCAACCGGGCGTTGTCGAGATTGATCGTCGCCGTCCGCTCATGACGTCCGTCTGCGACGCTGACATCGACGAAGGCACCCGGCAGCGCAAAGCGGCTGCCAGCCATCGCCAAGGCAGCTTCCAGTGTCTGAAAGTCCTCGGGCACCCGGAGGATCTCGCCACCCTGCCAGATCGCAGGAATTCGGCTGGTGATGCCACCAGTCGCCAGGCCAAGTGCTTTGGTCACCGGATTCGGCGTGAATGCCAACGCTCCACCTGAGGACGTGAACTCAACGGGGAAGCCGGCGCCAGTCCAAGCGAACCCGATCGGCGCTTTCACTCTAAGAAAAAGAGCCTGGATGAAGCTCCCGATCGAGTCGTCTGGAGTGACCGGAATGGTCACCGTCGTTGCGCTGGCCGCGACGATAAAATCTGCGGATTCGGTCAGCCCAAGGTCGCGGAAAGTTCCGGATCCCAAAGGAACGGTGACGCGATAGGTCGCGGTCTCTCCCGAACGAAGCGGGGCAGCGACATACGGACCATCATCGCGGAAGATTGCATTGCGGAGATCGGTGTCGTCATAAGCAGGACCGGCGGAACCACCACCAGCGCCGGGCAGGGGACGATAGAACATCAACGCGCCCCCGCCTTGATGACCTGGACGACTGCCTGGGCAGCGGCATCGGACGCGTCGGTCGGGTCGATGGCGAGCCAGTAGCGGTCGTATGCCGTCCCGTCGCGATCGGTGCAGAACTCGAAATATCCCGCGTCCAAAGTGAACCCGCCGTCAGCCTCGACGGCAGCGATGCCCTCGCGATCGACAGCGGAATCGGAGACGAGGAGGAGGACGCGCTTCGTCTCGGTCGGCACCCGGAGAACGACCAGGTCGCGGCCGGCGGGATCGATCTCCGTCCACGTCGCGCCAACGGTCACCCGGTCGAGGATCGCACCGTCGAGCGGCAGCGCACCCTGGTAGGGGTGGCCGGAATATCCAAGCGGCTGGCGAAGCTTCGACGACACTGGCTACGACCTCGAAATGAGAAAGGGGAGAGCTGGACGGGACAGGGACAGGAACGCGCCCCGCCCAGCATGCATCCCGGCGCCGAACCCCTCCGCGCCGGGAATTTCAGGACCAGGCCGATTACGGCTTGATCGTCACCTCCGTGATGCACTCGGGACGCGTGAAGTAGTTCATCGCGTACATCGTGCCCCGGATCAGCAGGCCCTCGTCGAAGTCCATCTTCTTCTTGTCGAGATAGAAGGGGAGGACCTGGCCGAGATACTGCTCGCTCGAAGACGGGCCGAAGACCGTCTTGGCGCAGCCCTGGAAAATTGGGATCAGGTAGCTCTTGTCCGGATCGAAGAAGCCGGCGCGGGCGTAGCTGGTGACCCAGACATTGTCCTGGATCAGCTTGGCGCCGTTCAGACCGCGATTGTCGCCGGTGGTCAGGCGATAGTCGGTCGGCGGCGTCACCAACTTCTTGTAGCCCTCGTCCTTGCGGACCAGCTGATTCACGTTGCGGCCGTGCAGCCAGACATAACGCTCGGGCGTGTATGCGCCGAGAGCGTCCTCGGTCATCTCCTTGAGATCGACGAGCTGGTCGGACAGGTCCTCAGCGGAGTCACCCAAGGTGATCTCGACCTTCGGCTGCGACACGCCCAGCAGGTCGAGGGTGTTCACCAAGACCTTGCCGTTCTTGTCGGTGATGACGCCGGTCAGGGCCTTGGAACGCTGGTGCTCCAGGGTCAGGCCGAACTGTGCGCGGAGCTTGGCGGTCTTGCGGTCGCGCTCGCTCTGGACGGTGCGCAGGCCGGCACCGCCGGGAAGGCGGGCGCCGAGGACTTCGTGGTTGTAGACGGAGGCCTGCCTGGCGTAGCCCGGAATCGGGAACTTGGCCGTCTCTGCCTTGTCGTCGTCCATGATGTCGCCCGGCGAACCGCGAGGCGCCGACGGCACGATGTCGATCTCACCGGTGTCGGTGATGTCGAGCGCGAAGTCCGGCGTCGGGCAGTCGATCTCTTCCCAGGGGATGACCTGGTCCAGAACGGACGGGACGTAGGGAGCGCGGTTGATGGACTGAACCATCTGCACCAGCGTGAAGGCGGTGCCGTCCCAGATATCATCGAACATTTTCTTACCCCTCGGGAACGGCGCCCAAACCCCCGGACGCCTGTATTTTTCGGTTAGCGGATGAGGATGCCGGCCGCGGCCATGCCGGCGCGGAGCGAGACCTCGAGATCGGCCGTCGCGGCTGCATCCACGGCATCGGCCTCGTCGAGGACGGTCGGGAAGAAGACGCGGGAAGCCTTGACGATGGCCGGGCCACGGACGAGCGCCGCTACTTCGGTCGTCTCACCGGCGAACACCGGCTCGATGTTGATGCCGATGAAGTCGCCGGCCTCGTCAGCACAGACGGTTCCGGGAATGACGTCACCGCCGGCCGGCGCGGTGATCTCCACCGCCTCACGGCAGTAAGAGACGTCCACTTCGTAGTGGAAAGCTTCGGTCGGGCGGAACGGTTCGCGAAGGCGCTGATAAGCCATGTTCTTGGATCCTTACTTGGTGCCGCCGCCAAAGGCGGAGCGGAAGGCCGTGCCGAAGTCGGGCAGCTGCTCAGCGTGGCGGGAGCCACCCATCGAGGAGCCGCCGTCGATGTCCGGCGTGTTGCTGTGCTTGCGGGCGCCCGAGGCGACCATGGACCGCAGCTCGGCGACGGTGGCGCCGGCCTTGTCCATGGCGTCGAAGCCGGCCTCGCAGCCGTAAGAGACGGCGGCGGAGCGCAGACCAGCGATTGCCGCGGTGTCCTCGGCGGAGCGCTCGCCGGTGGCCGGAGCAGTCGGGGTCTTGGTGACCTCGGTGCTCTCCTTGGAGCGCTTCTCGGCTTCGGCAGCCTCGCGGGCCTTGCGGTCCTCGTCGAGAACGGCGCGGGCGGCCGCAGTGGCCAGGGCAGTGACCTGCTCTTCGGTCATGTCGGAATCCTCGTTGTTTGTCTGGGAGCGCCGCCAATCGACGACGAGATCGTGCGCGGAACGCGTCTTGGCGTTGCCGTCTGCGGGGACGGGCACAAGGCTGGCTTCGTAGATCACCCAGCGCTTGGCGCGCATCGTGCGACGGCCGGTGGCTGCATCGGTGACGAGTTCGAAGTCGCACTCGGAGTAGCCGGCGGAGATGTTGTTCAGGACACCCTCGCGGACACCGACGACGATATCCTTGCAGGACTCCATGCCGGAGAGGCGGCCCTTGGCGACGATTTGGCCGTTCTCCCGGCGCATCTCCGTGCAGGTGCCGACAACGGACGCGACCGACCAGATGTTGTGGCTGTCGAGGATCGGGACGTTGCGACCCGACTCAGACATCAGCACCGCGGTCTCGATCGGCAGGACCTCTTCGGCCTGGAAACGTTCGTAGGTGTCCAGGTCGCGATACCAGCGCATCACCGGTGTCGGGGTCGCCAGGACGAACTCGAAGGAGCGGTCTTCCTCGGACCAGGACGAGATCTGCGTCGTGGCCGCACGGACGCCGCGAGACACCTCCGGAGCAAACCGATGCTCCGGGTTGACGTCTTCGAGCTTGATGACCGCGTCTGACAAAATTCTTGAACCCCGGGAACGCCTTAATTTCCGGGATTCTCGCGTGTTTGGTGGCCCCTTTTCACGGGGTGTCCTCGAACTTTTTTTCAGTCGAGGACGGACGCGTCCTTGGCGGCCTGATCGACCGTCTTGCGCTCCGACGATTCCTCAGCCGCTGCCTCGGCGGCGATCGACGCCGTCGTGTCTGACGCCTCCGGATCCCAGAGCGGATCCGACCACTGCAGCCCGTTCTCGCGAGCCCGTGCCAGATCCTTGGCCTGCTGCCTTGCGACTTCCTCGGGACGCATGCCGAAGTAGGCCCTGGTGACATAGGAATGCGGGACGACGCCACGATCGGCGGCGTTCAACATGACGTTGAGTTCCTGGGTCAACGCCGCGCTCTGGACGACAGGCCAGTTCCAGGAGACTTCGTAGGGCTCCCACGGTTTCGTCCCGGACGGCGGCGACCACAGCCCAGTCGCCTGGCAGGTGTCTACGAATGCTCTCCACGCCGGATTGATTGCCTGGTGCTCCAGGCCATCTCTCTCGATCTCGGCACGACGCTTCACGGCGGCACCGGCCAGACGCATGGCTCTCTCAGGCGCGTCGTTGTAATCGCCGGTGACCTCCCAGACCGGGGCGCCGACGCCGGCGCAGATCGCCAGGATCTGGAAGCGAAGCGCCTTCTCGAATAGGGCGGGTTCGTCCTTCGGCTGGGTTGTCTCGACTTCGAATCCCGGCGGCAGTTCGAAAGCCAGGCCGCTCCCGAGGGTGACGGACCGGATCATCTCGTCGACCCTGGCCGCATCCGGCAGGGCGTCCGCATTGTCCCCGGCGGCGGCATCGACGGTGCGCTTGAAGAACACATTGAAGATCGACGCGATCTGCTTCCGGCGCCGCTCCGCATCTTCCATGGTCGCGATCGCCAGAGCACGGAGCAGGGCGACAGCGAGGAGGACCTCGCCACGGACGCCGCCGGTCATGGGATCGAAGACGTGGAAGACCTCGTCGGCGGGGATCTGCATCGGCCTGGTGTCGATGCCGATGCTGTCGGGATCGAGGGGATTGGACGGCCACATCGCATACGCCACCGGGCGATCGAGTTGAGTCAGGACGCCGGCACGGAACCGGTAGTCACCGAATCCCACCGGGTCGTGGTCGACAGGGACGTATTCCGACGTCAGTGCCTGGAACTGCAAGGGGACCGTCAGGCGGGAGGCGGCCGGCCGCCCGATGCGCAGGCGCCGGCGGATGAATGCCTCGCCGTCGACGATGCGGTTCCGATAGACGTCCTCGCGCAGCCAGGATCCAAATGACCGGACGCCGCGGTTGTCGAAGTCGCGGGAAGCCTGACGCCACAGAACCTCAAGATCCCGGAATTTTGAAACCGGCTCCGGGCCGACGCCAACGTGTATGTCGCACAGAGTCCGGACCAGCGATCTCACCCAGGCGTCGTTGCGGTACAGGTGACGGGCGAGCTTCTGCATGTCGCGCAGATAACTGGCGCTCTGGATTGGACCCAGGGTCGGCGCCTTCGGAGCCGCTGGATGGCCGACGACGTCATAGGGGCGGGGGACAGACATCGACCCGCGGAACGCGGAGCGGCCGGCCGGGATGCGGACGCGAGGCTTTTCGGCGACGATCTCGGACATTAGTAGTGCCGATCCTTATCCACTGTGATCTGGTAGACCTTCATGCCGGGGGACGGCCGGCGTTTGATCTTCTCGCCGGTCTTCGCCTCATAGGCCCAGAACAGGTCGTCGAGGGTCTTCAGGGCTTGGTTCCGAGACAGCAGCGTGGCGGAGCCTTCAGTCGGGGACGCGATCTGGCTAGCGCCGGTCGTCAGCTGCTCTTCCATGCGCATGATCGCAGTTTTCACTTGGTCAGCTGACCAGAAGTGGAACATCACCAGATCCCCTCGGCGCGGGCCACCGGACCGGTAGACCTCGTCTTTTCCCTCGCAGCCGGCGTGGCGGCACCCGCGTCCCGTGTCTTCCCCGGATCGAGGACTTTGAGACGGAAACGCGGGCGCTCGCCTGTGGCCGGCGCAGTCGTATCCGAGGGATTTTCGGACGGCGGGTGGCCCCTTTTCACGGGGGGTCCGCAAACTTTTTCGGGAGCCGGCCTGATCTTGGGTTCGGCTGCCTCGGCCTGGCGGGAGAGGGCCTGCTGGACAGCCAGCTCGTCCATTCTATCGAGGACATCGCGCACCCGTGCATTCTCCCGCTTTTCCCAGGCAGCGGCGGCGACGGCGTAGACCACGCAGTCCCAGACCTCGCCGGTTTCCGATTTCTTGTTGAGGTTCTTCCACATCCGGACGCCTGGCTGCGTCTCGATCAGGGTCTCGGCCAGAAACGACTTGTAGAAGGCCTCACCGAACTTCTTCGCGAAGACCCAGCTTTCAGGAGCCGGCGCCGGGATCTTGATCTGCCGGCCCACGGTATCCTTCGCGACCTGGGTGCCGATCCAGAAGAACGGACGTTTCCGCTGCTTCGAATATGATTCCTTGATCGGCAGGAGAGGACGTCGGCCACTCAGCTCCCGGGCGCCGCGGATGGCACGAATGCCTGCCCGCTTGGCGTCGGGGGAGTTCACGAATTCCAGGACTTCCTTGTTCAGATATCCCGAATCCATGAACGTCCGACGGATCCCGAGTTCGCGTCCGTCCTCTGTGCGATATCGCTTCGTCACCGCCTCAAGGATGAGAGCCTCGGACCTGGTCGACATGGGCGGGATGTAGATGTCCCGGATCTCCCCGTGCTCGTCGACCATCTCCTCCCTGGCGATGACGATGTGATCGATGACCGCATGCCGCTTGTTCGCGCCCATCGCCACGACGACGATCTCGACGCGCCCGTCCTTCTGCGTCTTCTCCGTGTCGTTGCCTTCGTTCACGTCGATGCCGGCGAACAGATACTCGGCCCATTCGGGAGCCTCCGCGTCGCCCCACGATTCGGCGTGTTTCTCAAGTTCCGAGATCTCGACGACGCGCTGCACCGGCGGCTCGAACGTGTCGGCAAGCCACAGATTGACGAACGGCTGCAGGGCCTCCGGATCGGTCTCCGTGGCTTTCTGCTCCCAGGCGATATGCTTCCAGGTGACCTGCGGATCGGTCGAATACGCCTGCCAGATATGAAGCCCGGCATGACCTGGCTCCCCGACTGTCGTCTTCAAGAACGCCCCGGCTTCCATCATGCCGATCTTCTCGCGTTCTTCGATGTGGCCGCCGCAGGCTCCGCATTCGTACCAAGCGTCGTCGACGTAGCCCGCCTCGTCGAGCGTGTACCGCAGTCCCGCGCCCATCTGCGTCTGGCGGTCCGGAGCCTGGCGGACATCGGGGTGGAACTGCAGGACCTCGGAGCACCGGGGGCACGGCATCCGGTATTCGCGCTTGTCGGACTTCTCGTATTCCTCGGAGACGGTGCAGAGCCCCTTACGGGTCGGGGTGCCGCCGACGTAGATCACCGGCGTCGCGAACTGCTGCGCTCTCGGCTTGACTAGCTTGAGCTTCGACCCCTCCGAGTTCTTGGACTTGTCGCGCCAGTCGGGAGCGCCGGCTTCGTCGCAGGCGATGAAGTAGCCCTTGATCTGACGGAACGACCCGTTCTTGCCGACCGACCGGAGCTGGATCGAGGCGCCATTGCGAAGGATGATATCGGACCATGCGTCCTGCACGCCATGCCGGCCGTCCGGCCGTTTCATCGCCTTGATATCGGTGCTCTCCTCCATGATCGGATAGAGCATCTTGTCGTGGAAGCCCTGACAATCGTCGTCCGTCCGTTCGTAGAAGATCACGTCCTGGCCTTCGTGGCAGGCGTAATAGAGGACGCCGGCGGCGTTGATCAGCGAACTGCCGAACCTCGGCGGCTTCTTGAATGTGACCTGCCGGATGCCGGGCTCCTGCCACAGGCGCACCAGGGCGGCCTGGATCGGCGAGAACTCGAGAGGTCCCGACCGCCCGCCCGATGCCGCCGACGGCAGCACCAGGTTGTCCCGCGTCCAGTCCACCACGTCCGTCGGCATGTTCGGAATCAAGGCATCGACGGCCGATGACAAGGACCCCCGGAAGATGTCCGTGCCGGTCGCCGCGAGGTCGAAGAGCTTGGCAACGAAGTCCGGGTCGTCGGCAACTCTGGTGCGGGTCGCCCGGTGCGCGGTCACAGCCCCAGCTCCCTCTTCATGTCTTCCTCGAAGGCCTCGTCATCGAAGAACTCGGAGACCGACTTCGCGCCTTCCTTGAGTGCGGCGACGGAGCTGGTCTTGATCTTCGTCAGCATGCGCCGACGCTCGGCATCGTCGAGGTGGGGAAAGTCGCGGATGATGCCGTCGCCCAATCCGAACACCGCCTGACGGATCAGACCCAGCATTCGCTCGATCATGTATTCCACGGCGATCCGCGGAACGAGGAGTTCGGCCTCTCGCCCAATCTTTAGGCGGGTCTGCTTGATCTGCTCCAGCTTCAACAGATCGGCCGGCTTCATCGGTTCGCCGCCCAGCTCGTCGCCGTCGGGAGTGGCGAATCTCGACGAGGTCTCACGGGCAACCTGCTCCTCGCGCCATTTCCAGACGGCGCGGATATCGACAAGGATCGCTTCGCCTTTCGCGGTCGGAGAGGATTCGGTCGGGCAGCCGCGATCTATCCACGACCGGAGAGTGCCGCGGTCGAAACCGGTGACGCGGGAGAACTCGGCGATCGAGACGACGCGACCAGACTTCTCGGATCGCTCGGCGGCGGCCTCGACGGCATCGGCGGTCGATCGCTTGCCCGATCCGATCGGGCGAAACCTGCGGGTCATGTCATGGCTCCAATAGGGGGCAATCCCGCAGGCCCGTCGAGCCGAATCCCGAAGGGCTCTCTCCTACGGAGAGAGGGGTCGCCGGACGGAGGGGAAAAAGCTGCGGGTGCTGCGGGGTCGAATCGAAAATCGCCGTAAGTGTAAACGCTAAATAGGCGCGAACTTCCCCGCATGGTTGTAGAGGTCGTGGGGTCCCCCCGGCCTCTCGGCGCCTCTCCAGCCCCTTTTTTATGGGCGTTCATGGCGTCACCTTGGGTTTGTTCTTCGATCCCTTCTTCCGTCCCTTCTTGGACGGTTGCAACCTACCGGCGGCTATCTCCTGAGCCTTCCACTCCTGCAGTCGCTTCCTCTCACCGCGGGCCTTGGCGTTCTTCCTACTTGCTCTCGCCGTCCTCTCCAGGCGCATGTCCGCAAGGATCTCTTCCAGGCGTTCTCTCAGCCTGTCCTGCAGCCCGCTGGCGGCAACGTCGATGCTCTTGTTCCAAGAGGGGACCAAATAATCCTTCTTCCCGTAATCGCTTTCCTCGACAGCAAAGGCGAGGGGCAGGGGACGGTGCCCCCGGTCCTTTCCTCGACGCCAGAAGCCTAGAGGAGAGAACGCTCCATCTTTCCGACGAGGGCGACCAAAGAACGGCGCGCCGGCCGTCCTGTCGCCCTCAGTGGTCGCCAAGAGCTTGCCGTCCGGTCCCCGTTCTCTCTCGACATCGCCGACCTGCCCCTGCTTGGCCTTGGCAACGAGCTTGGAGAGGGCATTGCGAGGCAGGCCGCCAGCCTTCGTCTTCCTGATGCCAAAGGCCCTCAGGTGCTCGAAAACGGGAATGAAATTGTATGCGTCGGCCACGCCCGCGATGCCGGGCTCTCTCTCGTCGCGCTCGCCCAGCATGAACTGGAGATAGCGGGCCTGCATGGGCCTGACCGCGACGGAAGCCTCGGCCACACCCTTGGTCGCGCCACGCCTGGTATTCGCGATGACAGACGACGACCGCTTGCCCGGCTTGATCTTCGTGAATCGGGAAGGGCCGCCTTCAATATTACGGTCGAAGCGGCCTTCCATTTGCCTCACGGACGCCATTGCAACGTCGTTGACGGCGGTCTGAAGAGCATCGGCGAAAGCGTATTTTCCGAGGCGAAGGAAGCGCTCCTCCATCTCGTCCAGCCCGCTTATGTCGATAAGGGTGTCGTCTCTGACCATGCCGTCCCCGCCTGTGTGGCAGGGATCGGATCATGTGCGGTGGCCCCTTTTCACGGGGTGTCGGCAAGATTTATTCGTACAGGTAGGCGAGGGCATCCTCGCGGAACGCTGCGTACTCATCCCAAGCGGCCTGGCTCGCCGCCTGACGCCTGGCCTCTGCCTCGGCGGCAATGCGATCGGCCTCGGCCTTAGCGGCGGACCTTTCGGCCTTCTTGGCTTCGTGTGCTTCCGCTGCCCGCTGCTCCTCAACGAGTTCTTCCCACAGCCCTTCGGTTTCGCCGAACTGAGAGTGGAAGCGGTAGAGCGCCTGGTAGTAGGGAGACAGCTCAAAAAGATTGCCGGCGCGAGGACTCGCCCCGGCCGGCAAAGAGGTATGCTGATAGACGCCGCATGCGGCGCGTGCGCCAGATATAGCACGGGCGCACGCGTGAGGCGAGTGTTCCAGTGTAGGGAAAAGCGGCAGCTGTCGATCGTCAGTCATGCCGCGTCCTCCCAGTCGGCATCGTCATCGTCGGGATCGGACATGTACTCGTCAGGCTGTGAGACGAGCGCCGGTATGCCGTATTCGTCGGCGAGAGGCGGCGGCGGGAGATCGTCGTCCACGATGGGATCACGCACGTCCTCGTCGATCGCCGGGGCATCCTCGACATCCGCGACTGGGGCGGGATGGGCTTCCGTCACCGACCCCTGAGGCGTCTCGACCTTGGCCGCTGGCGGAACCTCGGTCGGGGTCACATCGACGGCAGCAGCCAGACCGGCGGGGAGATCGCCTCCGTCCGTCTTGTCCCGCTGCTTCATCAGCACGTTCATCGCCCAGGCCGGTGGTTCGACCGACCCGTCAAGCCAGGCCTCGATGTCGGTCATGGTGACCACCGTGCGCTTGTCTTCGTCGATGTACGGATTGCCAGAGAGGACGATCGCCGAAGTCGGGACGGTCTCCCAGAGATTCGCGAACATGCCAGCCCGAGCCATCTTGCTGTGCGTCTCTGCATCGATCTCCGCCCGCTCCTCCCTCGTCGGACCGGATCCACGCAGCCTGCGGACCTCGATCTGCCGCTTGCCGATCGGCTTCTTGTTCGCCTCGAGGATCGTCTTCTGTGCCATGGCGCTCGAGACGCGGGACAACTTGTCGTGGTCGCAGTCCCACAGCAGCCCGTACTGCACCATCAAGACGGTCTTCCCGGGCGTCCGTGTCCCCTTCGTGTATACGCGCTGTACCTCTCCGACCGCCAGGTATTCGCGGCGGACCTTCACCTGCCGGAAATTGTAGCCTCCGGTCCTCTCGAAAACTGGCTGCCCGTGCGACCCCCGGCCGGCGACGACGGGGAGGCACTGGCGGACCCGGATCACGTCGCCGACGCGCAGGTCGTCGGTGCCTGCCTCCAGCCACTCGACGCCGGCAGCATCGAGGCCGTCGAGGACGTCCTGGGGGATCGTCGCCATGTCCGCCTCATCGACGAGGACGTGGTTCGGGGTGGGGTCGTAGCGCTTCGGTCGCATGGGGTCTCCTGTCGTGTCGTTCCTGTCCGACGAGACGAATATGCGATCCCTTAAAGCGTTGATCAAGCTGCGCTATTCTGGCAGGTGGTCCGGGCTGAACGGAACCACGACGCGATTGTCATGACCACCTGAGACGCGAAATATGGGGTCTCTGGTGGCAAGGTCGGGCCGTTGGCGAGTGCGGAGCCATCCGGGAAATCCAGGCACCACACGGGGCGTTTCTGACGGCCATGCGGGACGAAATTTATTTTCGCGACACCGGAAGCGGCAGTTCGCAGTTGGCCTCGACCGGCGTGACGAGGATTGGGACGCTCAGACCGCCGCCACGGACCGTGGACTATCCCCAGGCGACGTTCGGTGATAATCCTCCTCCGGTGTCCTTGGGATGGGATTGGCGCGCAGCGCCCACGATGTCTCCCGTCTCCGCCTGCCACCACCATTGCACGGCAGGGCGCTCCCTGGGCTCGCCGGAGGCGAGACCAACTGTCAGAATCAAGAATCATAGATAGGTATTAGTCATCTACTACTCCGTAGTAGATAAATCCCGTACGCGCGTATGTCGCATCGCTTAAGTGATCGGATGGCAGCCTCAAAGCGTTTCGGTCGGTCCGGTCAGCTATAGGTGATCGCATGGTCATTCGATCTCTTAAGTCATCTGCTGCGTCACCCCGTATCCCTGTCTCGGCATACCGCGTATCCGCTCCAAAAATTGTCCATCCAACGCTCCATCCGAAAATGGCGAGCCCCTGTCCCACAAGGGCCTATGGAGCACGATGGAGCGTCCAAATCGGCATCCATCCGTCCCACGCCTGCGGTCCAACCATGGACGGCGAAAGCGCTACTTTAGAGGCTCTCTAAACAACGAATTCGGAGGCTCCATCCGTCCATCGTCGTCGATCGAAATCCCGTTGGACGAAACCCAGTATTTCTGGGGGCTGATGGAGCCTCATGGAGCGTCCAATTGGCCTCCATCGCGCCAACCATTTCTCCACCCCGATGGGGCCATTTCGTTGGACGGATGGACGCTGCAATGGAACGCCGGGAACGATCATCCGCGACCGGTGCTTCCTTCCCGACAAGAGGAGGCAGTCATGTCAGATACACGCCGAAAATGGGATGGCGACAAGCCGGCTGTTCCGCCGACGGATGAGGACAAAGGACGAGACCAGGGTAAGAAGGCCGATAAGGGTCAGGCACCGGATTTCGACGGTATCCCGAAGGATCCCGATCAGATCAAGCACGACGGCCCCTGACAGTTCAGACCCCCTGAATCGAAGAAGCCGCCCCGGTCTCCCTGCGGCGGCTTCTCATTCCCCATCTATGTCATCCCGGTCAGTCCGACGGCGTCCTCGACCGGACCCAGGCGATCGTCGCCGCCTGGTCCGCCGGCCGCCCTTCCAGGCCTTCGTCGCCTGCATCAATTCGACGCCACAGGTCAGCTAGGACCTCGATATCCCGGTCGACCACCGGACGATGGCCCGATGCTTTCTGGCGGACGGTATTGTGGTCTCTCCCCAGTACCTCGCCGACTTCTGCCTGGGTCAGGCCACAAAGCGATATCAACGACCGGAAAAGGGTAAGGGGATCAAGCGTCATCGCCACCCTCGACCGCCGCCGGCACTCGGCTGGCGGTGTCATAGACCGCTTCCCGAGGACGAGGCACGACGACGCCGCTTTCGATAGCCCTCTGGACGGCCTCCCTGGCCGCGGTCAGTCGGGAAGCGACCTCGCCATGACGATCGACCCAAGCCTCGAACCCGGCGTCGTCGGGATATCCAGGCGTCGGGATCTGCAGCCCATCTTCGAGATACGTGATCGAGGCGCGGAAGACGCGACCGGCAGCCGGATCGTGCACCATAGCCTCGAGGGTCGGCCGGCACCGATCGTCCTTGCCGGTGACGGTCGTGAGAGTGGCCGCGGACACGAACCGGCCGTCGCCGATGGCCGCCTTGCCGCCGGTGAGATCCAGGTCGCCGCGTGTCGCTGCGAGAACATTGTGTGATGGCATCGGTCATCTCCCTCCGTCGTTGATGAAAAAGGCCCCCGCCGAGATTTCGACGAGGGCCTCGGGGCTGGTTCAACCAACGCGAGGGGCGGTGGGCCTCATCGCCCGTGCTCTCCTTGCGTCTGACGCTACACTCCAACATTTTGTGACGGCTGTCAAGGGCTATCTCGTGTCACCCCGTACGTCGAAGTAACGGGGCTGTTGGGGACTTTGATCGGTCACACCGTATCCATCCGTGCTGCCTCCAAGTCTCTCCACATCGCCTTCTCGGAAAGTGCGGCCCGGACGCAGCGTCCATCCTGATGGTCGCTGATCCGCCGGCCGACCGCCTGGCGAGACGCGCCGCCACGATACCCCTTCCTCTTGAGGCCTGAGACGGCGGCATCGACGGTCTCGACGATCAGCGATCGGGCATCGAGCGTCATGCCAGGCGTCTCACCGAGGACGTGAAAGAGCCCCTCGAGGAGCATGCGGTCGACCAGCCGGGGATCCGGCCGGCCGCTGTTCTTCTCGCGCCACCTCTCGGTCCGGGCTGCGGCTTCTGCCCGTCGCTGTGCCGGTGATTTCCTCTTCGTTAACGCGACGTTCATGGTTTCATGCTCCGATGTTGGCACACGGCGATGGAGGCCTGGGAATGCGTAATTTCATCCACGGAATGGAAGCAGGGATTTTCTCGGCGCTGGTCGGCGCCGCGAATGCGACCGGGAGCAGTCAGCGGCAGCCGGAACGCATCCGTGTCATCCGCCAGACGTCGCGTGGCAGCATCGACCGCCTGATCGCAGCCCTGCGGAGCGAGACCAAGCGCGCAAACGACCTGGCCGACGAGAACGAGGTCCTGCGCCGGCGACTGGCCGCGGCGAACCGGGCGGCACTGACCGCACTGCAGTCCAGCAAGCGCTAGATTCCATAATCGTCGATCTCGTCTTCCGGCACGCCGGCCCGACGCTGCGCCTCAACCCACAGCGCACGGCGATCGATCAGGTGGATGTCGTCCCTTTCGACTGCCTCGTCGACCAGCTCGCAGTAGTGATCCCAAGTAGTCCAGTCCTTGGTCCTCTCCGCCTCCCGCATCGCCTCGATCCGTTCCTGGGCGGCCACTAGATCGATGTTTTGGTACGACGGCAGGCACTGCAGCTCGCGGTGTCCGGACAGGTGACCCAGTAGCGTTGCCTCCGGCATATGCCGGATCGTGCGCCTGTCGCCATCCGTCAGGCTCCGGACCCAAGGCAGGATCCATGAGCTGTCGTGGGTCTCGTCGAAGAAGGCATCGTCGAGTTCCTGCCCATCATCGATGAGATCGCAGGCCTGCTTCACTAGTCTGGTCAGCGCCGCATGCGCGATGGCCGTCTGCCGGGCCGACCTCTCTCTGTCTCGTTGATCGTCGGTGAGAGAAGACACCGCCATCGCCTCTTTGGCGTCCGGCACCTCGACAATCTCAGTGTCGAATTCTGGTGCGGGGCCACCGAACACCGACCTCCAGATCCATTCGACACCGCCGGCGACCGCGACCGGAACGAGCACTGTCGCCCGCAGTGCCCGCATGATCGCCTTGAGGAAACTCCCGATCTTTCCCATTCCTACCTCCGAATTTATTCCAGTTTTCTAATGAAGTCCTGGATCTTGACATCCCAGATCGTGAAGTCCGCTTATGAAAGCCGCAACGGGGAGTATGACGAAAAAAAAGTTTGCTTGCTCTCAGCCCCAATGTTTGTTGAGCCGGTGAGCATAGAGGCGCTCAAAAAGGCGGGTCAAAAGGAAATCGTCTTAAGTCGTGCTATTGAACCGGCCAGCGAATCAGGCAATCTGTGAATACAACATTCACGAATGCGAGCGGCGCGCGTAACGATGACGACGAAGACAGGTAGCGATCAGAACATGGAGACGGACCTCGATCAGGGTGATGGCGAGCGTCCTGCGCCCAGGCGTCCGGCATTTCTGAACGTCCGGGCGTCGAAGACTGAGGTCGCGATCGCTCAGTACGAAAATCGGCGTCGCGAGAAGCGTGGCTGGTAGGCGAAGAAAGGCCTGGAGATGAAAACAGCATTCGGAAAAGCACACGCGTCGGTCAGAGCGGGGCGCGGCATGACTGCAAACGACTGGGAAGCCGAAACCGGGATCGGGAAGCGCAGCTTGTTCTTCGCAGAGTCCGGACGGACTCCGGTGACGATCGATCTCGTCGCCGCACTCGTCGAACCGTGCGTCCTGACCGTCGAGGAAAGGTGCCGACTGGCCACTGGCTGGGCAGAGGCCGGTGCGGATGGTCACCCCGTCCGTTATGAGCTTCGCCCGGGCAGCGAGACTGGGCACAAGACGGCAGCGATGCTCGCGAGTTTCGTCGGCGAGCTGACTGATCAGGATTGGGACCGCATCAGATTCATCGTCGTCGATCGCGTCTGCAGCAAGCCTGACGAGGTGGCGGCATGAAGTTCGCGTGGACGCCCGACCGCGACCAGCGGATCGTCGATATCATGGCCGCGGGCGGCACCCGCGTCGAGGTCGCCGCCGCTCTCGGCGTCACCGAGTATGCCGCCCAGTCCCGCATGCACCGCATTCGCGTCATGGGCCTGCGCGGCGTCTCCCCGGCCACGAAAGAGGCCTGCCATCGTCGATCCGGCGAGGGCTGGCGCGTCACTCGGATCGCACGCCAGGTCGGCCTGCCGCCGTATCTCGTCGAGGCGATCCTCGTCGGAACGGAGCCGGCCGAGGAGATCGTCGATGCTCCTTACATCAAGAAGCTCGCCCGATTCGGACTGACCGCTGGCCAGATCGCTGAGGAAGCGGGTGTCTCGAGAGCGACCGTCGAGCGGATTGCCGGGCATCTCCTCGGCAGGAGGGCAGCATGACAGGCAAGGTTTGGACGGCAGAAGAAGACAGGCAGCTCGCACAGATGGTCGCCGCCGGCATGTCCTCGACCGCGATCGGTGTCGAACTCGGGCGGAGCGGTAGCGCTGTCTCCCTGCGCAAGCATCGTTTGGACATCAGGTCCCGGAGGCCCGTCTCGCAGGAAACGATCGACGAGATCAGCAATCGGTTCGAATCTGGCGAGACCCGACCCCAGATCGCCGCCGCGGTCGGTCTGCCGGTCTCGACAGTTTATTACGTCATAGTCTCGCGAGGCATCGTGAACTCGCGCTGCGCTCGTCGAATGCGTGCGCAGCCGCCGCATGCCCACACAATCAAGGCTCACGACATGCGTCGCCAGGGACACTCGATCCCGGAGATCGCAATGCGAACTGGGCGGGATCGAAAATGGGTGCAGGCTGCGATCCTTCGCGTCGATCGGCATCTCGCTGCACTCGAAGAAGCCGCCTGAACAACGAAAGGACTACATCATGACGAACTCGGAAATCCTCGCCAGACTCGACGGTCTCGATGGCGATGCACTCGATGAAGCTATCGCACAGGAAGAGCAGGCTCTCCGGGAAGAGTCCGTACGCGAGTTCTTTCCCGACGCAGTCTCTCCGGGCGAGGGCAGCTACGAGTGGCTGATCTGCGACGGCTCGGTCCGGATATCGAGCGATCTGCTGATCGCCGATTGCCGCGATGACGAGTGGCCGAAGAGCCACCGTCGCGAGGTCTTGCGGACGATCAAGGCTGCGTTCGAGGCCGGCAAATCGAGCGCCGACTGACACCAACAACAGCGTTCACAATGACCGGTCGGCGGGAAGCCGACTGGGGCGAAGAAAGGCCAGCAATGAAGATCAGGGATACAGGCCGGATGGGTGGTTGCCACCGCCCCCTCGGGGACGACGAAAAGGTCCGGATTCGGGAACTCGCAGAGTCCGGTCTGACGACTGACCAGATCATGGTCGTTACGGGTCGCGGCAGGACCACCATTAACCGGCTCACCACGGCACTGGGCATTGGCGCCTCGGTGCGGCGTGGGTGCACAGACGACGAGATCGCCACGATCCGCCGTATGGCTGCCGATGGCTCGTCCTATGATGAGATGGCCGCCGCTGTCGGTCGCCCGCGGGCATCGATCGAGCACGTCATGAACCGCCACGGCATCGTGTACATCAAGAGACGCCGCCTGGGTGAGATGCAGGACGAGATCGCCGAGCGGTATGAAGCCGGCGGGGCGATCCCGGATATAGCCCGGGCCATGGGTCTGTCGCCGAAGACCATCGAGTATCACGTGCGGACGACCGGTGCCGTGAACGAGAGCACCCGCGTCGTCGCCGCGAGCCGTCACTACGATGACGACCTTCGGGCACTGTCGATGTCCGGGTTCCCGACGGCGGAGATCGCCCGTCGTCTCGGCCTGACGATCTCGACCGTTCGGAATCGTCTGGTGACGCTCGCCAGGTACGACGCCGTCGTCGAGGAAAGGGCAGCAGCATGATCGACGACAAAATTTTTTGGGACATCGAGACGCTCCCCACCCTCGACGAGGCCCTGATCGCCGACATCACCGCCGGCGTCTCGCCGCCCGCCACCATGAAGAAGCCCGAGACGATCGCTGCGTGGATCGAGAACGAGAGGCCGGCCGCCGTCCTCGAAGCGATCCGCAAAACCAGCCTCGACGGCGGTCTCGGTCGCCTGGCCTCCATCTGCTGGGCGAAGGGCGACGGCGAAATCGTCGGCTCTCATACTGCCGGCCCGGACGGCTGGGACATCGAGATCGAGAAGGCGTTGATTTCCGGATTCTTCAAGGAAGCCGACGCATTCTATGAGTCCGTCGCGGGCGCCGTTCTCGTCGGCCACAACGTCCTTGGCTTCGATCTCAGGTGGCTCTGGAAGAGGGCCATCGTCCTCAACATCACCGTCCCGCACTGGTGGCCTCTCCATGCGCGGCCGTGGTCGCCCGAGGTGTTCGACACGATGACCGCCTGGGAAGGCGCGGGCAAATTCATCTCGCAGGACCGCCTCGGCAAGATCCTGGGCCTGGGCGGCAAGAGCGACATCGATGGCTCCATGGTCGCGGAAATCTGGGACGCCGGCAGGTACGAAGACATCCTGACGTACAACGCCGACGACGTCGCCAAAGTCCGCAAAATGTGGGCGAAGATCACCCAGCATGACGGCCCCATCGAGCCTGTCGTCGAGGCGCCGACGGTGGTCGAGGAGAAGCCTGTCGAGGTGATGGAGTCGGCGAGATTCTTGGACGACGACGAGATCGCGGAGGAAGAGGCCGCGCAGGCCGAGACGGCGATCGCCAAGGCGGTGGAGGAGAAGCCGAAGGAGGAAACCGCCGCCGCCATCGTCGAAGCTGGCATGCGGGCCTCTCTCCGGCCCGGCGCTCCGTTGCCATTCAGCTCGGTGCTCCGGGCTCAGAAGACGAAGACCGGTGCAGCCGGGGTCGTAGTTCTCTTCGACGGTCTAGAGGGAACCGTTGAAGTGGAGAGGATGAAGGCGGATCCAAACGCCTGGCACGTTCGCTGGCTTGATGTGGGTGGCGGCGGGATTTCGCTCGAAGACGGGCGCTGGGTTCGCGTTCCCGATGATGCGGAGGTAGCTGAGGACATCGAGCTGCTGATCGGTAGCGGTCCGGTTCGGATCGACGCGACGGTGGTGGAGAAGCCGACCGGGGGCAGGGTGATCCCAGCGTTCCTGAAAGAGAGGGGGCTCGCGGCATGACAAATCGGCACATCAATGCCTGCCGGTGCGGCTGCGAGGAGGAGGTTGAGGTAAACCAGCAGAGGGTCGGTGCAGTCTGGAAGTGCCAGGCATGTGGCGAATACACCGCCCGCGTCCGGGCCAGGGATGGGAGGACCGAATGGGTCGTCCTGGACTCCGGATACGCGGCTTGGCTGCGGCTCTATGACGAACCCGAAGAAGATGAGGCAGCATGACCGCCGCCGGCGTCCGCGACCTTCTTCGCCAGGCCTGCGCCAACGCGGGATCGCAGCAGGCATGGGCCACGGAGCATGGCGTCTCGCCTCAGTATGTGGGTGACGTCCTGCTCGGCAGGCGGGAACCCGGCGACAAGATCCTCGGCGGTCTCGGGCTTCGGAAGATCGTCACCTACGAAACGATGGCCTGACCACCAACAATCAAGGGAGTACCGATATGCCTCGATACGCAACAGGAACGATGGAAGCGGGTGTCGGCGATCTCTACGACGTCGCTGATCACGCCGACGATGCAGCCGCCGTGGCTGCGTTCGAAGCCGAGATGAGCGCCAGCCACCCCGATTCCCGGCTCGTCAAGGTCGGTCTCGAAGACGTCGCGGTCGTCGATTTCGTCGCCCGGGTCGCCGACGATTTCCCGCTCGACGCCACGACGATCTCCGTCGTCGATATCGGTCGATGGGTCGCTGTCTACAGCCTCGTTACCGACGACGACGACGATCAGGAAGCCGCCTGACCCAACCTGCCAGATCGCATCGGATGGCATTGCAGCTTTCATGCGATCTGGGACAATCGACAACGCACACCGACGACCGCGGGCGAATACAGGCCCATGGGGCGGCACAAATCAGACAGGAGAAGAGATTCCTCATGACCATCAATAAGAAGACGAAGTTTGGCGAAGCGTTCATGCTGATGACGTACCGCGACCCCCGCGGCCGGACCGAGAAACTATGGAACAGCCGGGACGGGATCACGCCCTTCAGTATCCTGGTCCCGGAGCAGCAGGGGCGGTCGCCGGAGCCCGGTGAGAAGCCGATCTTCATGTCGCACATCAACTTTCGCGACGACGTCTTCATGCCGAACTTCGTCCCCCGGGTCGGCATGCGCATCTTCACCGACATCGACGGATACGACGAGAAGCAGCACGGGCCGCACAATGTCGAGGTCCGGGTCGTCGACGAGGCTCTACGGGCGGAAATCGAGGCCCGTTTCACTCCGAAGGAGAAGCCCAAGATCGACGAAGAGAACGAGGAGATTTTCCAGCAGCTTGAAGCTCGGGAGATCGAGGTCATCGAGGCGGATATCCGGGAATTCTTCGGCAAGCTCGGAGCGGTTTCTCGTACCAACGATCCCAAGGGCGGAGTCTGTGGCTGGCATGTGGTCAACGGCCGCATTCCGATCTTGCGCGACGATCTCCCCGTGGACTGCAATCTCGAGACGGAAAGCGATTGCCACCGGGAGCACCGGCGGTCGATCCTCCAGACCGTTAGGGACGCGTATGATGCGGGGAGGGCGGCATGAGCGGCTTCCTCTACCTCGCCACCGCCCACCTCGTTGTGGGCGCCGTCTCCGCAGCCGTCTGTCAGAAGACGAAGACCGATCTGGTGTTCGCGATGATCCTCGCGATCGGGTGGCCGGCCTTCGTCGGGCTCGCAGCGGCCGCCGCCGGCATGTTCGTCGCCGGCTATCCCATCTACTGGGTCACCTGCCTGGTGATCGGTATCCGGCCGACGACGCCTCGGGAGATCTGGTCAGACGTCATGCGGTCCCTTCGCGCCGAAGGGCCGAAAGCCAGGGTCGTCGGCGGGCATCAGCCCAAGGGCGGTCCCGCACCCCTCTATCCAGTAAAGAAGGCGGCATGAGCGACATCATCTCCGACACCTCCACTGATGCGATGGTCGACGAATTCAAGAAGAGAGGCGTCGAATTCCCGATCGGGGGCTTCGCGCCGGGGCGGTACAATGTCGTGTGCCGGTCGTGCGCCAGGCGGTTCGATGGCGACAAGAGGGCGCATCAGTGCCTGCCGTGCGCCGTGGTCAAGACGATCGCCGCCGCCGGCGAGAACAACGATCACTACAAGGAGGGCCGGCGCGACGGGTACCGGCAAGCAGTCGCCGACCTTCTGGATCGTGGCCGGCAGAGATTCGGCGAGGCGGGGGCCAGCGAGACTGGTGGCGCGTCGGCGGGGAAGGCGTGATGGCTGACATCCACCCAATCCTCATCCGCAGCCACGCCCACGATTACGGTGCCTCCGTCGTCGCCGGCGGCGCGAAACTCGTCGATCCGGACGGCGTCGTCGTGGGACGTATCCTGCGATGCAGCCGGCGCGGTACCGATCCCGATTATGGCTGGCAGGCAGACGCCGTGGCAGCCGACGACTCCACCCTTCCGGATCGCATCGACGAGCCGCATGCTAGATCGTCGTACGGCTCTCTCTATAGCGTCCAGGTTGGTCCGATCCGGAAGGCAGCATATTCGCCGGCCGTCGAACGCCGGGCGGGACGGGCTCCGAAGCCGGAGCTTCCGCCGGAGACCCCGGTGCCCGTCGAACTCCACCCCATCCGCGATCGCCTCCTCGATTTGATGGCGATTTACTTCGCCGCATCGAGCTACGGAAACGCGCCGCCGATCGAGCCGCCGCTGGTGCGGTACCGGCGGACCGGCACGGAGGGGGTGATCTGCGAGACCTTGCCGCATCCCAGGCGCCGGACCCGGGGATCATATGCCCTACGCTATGTCCTCGTCTGCGATCTGGGGAAGGTCGCGGCGGCCTGGGAACTCACGAGCGGCATCGCAGCGATCGACGACATCGTCGTCTGCCATGCCGAATTGGTTGGCCACATTGACGGTGGCGAGGTCTATCGGGTCGAGGGCGTCCGGAATGGCGTGATGGACGACCGCAGGAAACGCCTGGTCATTCGTGCCCTCGATGGGACGCCGGTCGCCGCCAGGACGATGACGGGGCTGAAGACCGCGGTTCGCCGATACAACAAGAATGTCCATGCCGACTGGTCGACGGTCGAGATCGCCGCCCAGGTCGCCAATCGAGACTTCGAGATCACGACGCCGGGGATCGCGGTGACGAACGCTCGGTTCTCGCTGCCTGACGGCATCCTGACGCTTGTTGGGGTGATCGGTCGGGGGCGGGATGAGGCCTGTTATCGCCAGGCGTCCGATGGGCGGTGGGTTCGGGGTCGGTACCGCCTGAGCGACTATGATGCGTGGCTGGCGGCAAAGGCGGAGGCAGCGCTGCCGGCAGATCAGGAGATCGACGAGGAGGATCTGGAGGCGATTGGGCTTCTTAGGTGACGCCCACAACAACAGGAAGTGTTGCGAAAGACGCACAGTCAGCGCAAGCCTCGCTCTGTACGTTCCGGCCCATGTCCAGAATCTCTCCCATCATCGTTGTCGTAGGCCAGGGTCGCGTACTGGACTACATAGACGGCATCACCCAGCGCCGCGACACGCCGGAAGAATACGTCCGGCAGGAGATCTCGAAATCCCTTGTTCGCGAATACGGCTATGCGAAAGCCGATATCGAGGTCGAGTTCGGGCTGCGCATCGGGTCCAGCAAGCCTCGCGCAGACTTGGTGATCTTCCCTTCCGGCGAGGATCACGTCCAAGGGAACGCATCCATCGTGGTGGAATGCAAGGCTTCGACCGTCAAAGCCAACGACCGCAAGGACGGCATTCTGCAGCTTCAGAGCTACATGGGGGTATGTCCAAACGCGCAGTATGGTCTCTGGACGAACGCCCTGGAGCGCCACTGCTTCCGTCGCATGGAGCGCAATGGGAAGGTCGAATTCGAGTCCGTCCCCGATATTCCGGCCTTCGGGAAAACAGCCGAAGAGGCCGAGCGACCCACTTTCGACCAACTGAAGCCGGCAACGTCGGATGCGCTGCTCTTCGCCTTCCGTCGTTGCCACAACTACATCGCTGGCAATCAGGGCCTGCAGAAGCCGCAGGCGTTCTGGGAGCTTCTCAAGCTCATATTCTGCAAGATTGCCGACGAGCGCGGCGACGACATCCAGTTCTATGCCGCGGCGGAGGAGCGGCACGGAATCAATGGTCCGTTGAAGGTGAAGGAGCGGATCGGGAGGCTGTTCGCTGGCGTCAAGGAGCGCTACGGAACGATATTCCGGGCCAGCGACGATATCGAGCTTGACCCTCGTGTCTTGGCCTACCTCGTCAGTCAGATCCAGATGTATTCCCTCCTAGAGAGCGACGTCGACGTCAAAGGGCGGGCCTATGAGGAGATCGTCGGGTCCAATCTTCGCGGTGATCGGGGCGAGTTCTTCACGCCACGAAACGTCTGCGCGATGGCTGTTGCGATGCTCCAGCCGGGCGAGAAAGAACTTGTGCTCGATCCAGCATGTGGCACCGGGGGATTCCTGATCGCCGCAATGAGTTCGGTCGTCGAGAGAATAAGGGTTGCGGAGGAGTCGAAGAATAGAACCAACCTCGAGCGGGTCGAGTTGGCCGTCCGTGATCGAGCCGTCGACTATGCCCAGAAGTTCATTGTCGGTATCGACTTCAACCCGGAGTTGGTCAAGGCGGCCAAGATGAACATGGTCATGAACAATGACGGTTCGGGCGCCCTGTTCCAGGCGAACTCACTGGAGGTAGAGGCTCGCTGGTCTGACGAATTGCGGGCAATGAAGCTCCGCGGACATGTGGATATCCTGGTAACCAACCCGCCCTTCGGTTCTAAGATCCCAATCGACGAGCCGTCCATCCTGCGTCAATACGATCTCGGGCATATCTGGTCGTATGACGAGGAAGCCGATCGCTGGGCGATGACGGAGGATCTTCAGAAGCGTCAGCCGCCGGAAATCCTGTTTATCGAGCGCTGCGTCCAATTTCTGAAGCCCGGCACGGGAAGGGCAGCCCTGGTGCTACCCGACGGAATCCTCGGGTCGCCGGGCCTAGGATATGTGCGCCAATGGCTATTGCGTCATACGAAGGTGCTGGCCAGCATCGATCTTCACGCCGATACCTTCCAGCCGGGCGTCAGTGTCCAGACGAGCCTGGTAGTCATTCAGCGCAAGACCGATGAGCTGATCAAGATCGAGGACGCGGCCGGCCAGCTGCAGGACTACGAAATCTTCATGGCGATGGCAGATCGTATCGGCCACGATAAGCGCGGCACGCGTACCTACAAGCGGCTCCCAGACGGGGCCGAGGAGGTCATCGCTACGACCCGACGGTTCAAGGAATACGTGGAAGGCAAGCCTGTCTATACGACCCAGGAGACGCTCGAGAAGATCGTCGACGATGTGACCCCGGCAATTGCACAGGCTTTTAGAGAATGGCTGAACGAGCGAGACTGACGCCGCCCCCGGTTGCGGCGCCGGCTCCTGTCGATGAACTAACAACAGGCAGCGTTCGCGTCTCGGAGGTTGCATTCGGAAGCCGCCGACTGGAAGCCGGAACCTATCTCACCGAAGGCTACGGAATTCAGTCTGCCATCCTGGCGCGGGCTGGAGGGTGGGAGCCTCTGTCGAGCAAAGCCAGAGTGTGGCAGCCGTCGCGCCTCAAGGGCATACAGGTTGATTCATCGCACGGGACATCGTTCCTGGCCGCGACCCAAGTCTTCGACGTCCGACCGATCCCGCGGAAATGGCTGGCCTTGCAGCGGACGAGGGAGGCGAACGATCGTTTCGTTGCTGGCGGCACGATTCTTGTCACCTGTTCGGGGACCGTGGGGCGTGCGACGATCGCCTTCGATGCGCACTCCCAGATATTGATTTCCCACGATCTGCTGCGTGTGGCGCCATTGGAGGAAGGCTGGCGAGGCTGGCTGTATGCCTTCCTTCGTGCGCCGAGGACACGCAAGATGATGCGTTCACAGCATTACGGCCACATGATCAAACACCTGGAGCCAGAGCATCTCGACGCTCTGCCGATGCCGCTGGTGGACGAGCCAATCCGCCGACGCTGCGATGAGATGTTCGATCGTATCGTGGCTCTTCGTAATGAAGCGCACCAACTCATCCTGAACGCCGAAGATAGGTATGCGAGCGCTGTCGGTCCGCTGCCAGACGTGCAGTCGGGCCCCGGCTTTTCCGTATCGAGCAGGTCCATCACAGGGCAACGCCGGCGACTGGATGCTACTTATAGCGCCCCCACGGTAGAAGCTCTGCGGAGGCATCTTGCCGCCGCAGGACAAGGAACGACCAGCTTGCGGGGGGCTGGCTATCAGGCGTGGCTGCCGAGTCGCTTCCAGAGAGTGCCGGCCAAGGAAGGCGTTGAATTGGTCTCCAGTTCGGTGCTTTTCGAGATCAACTCTGATCCCGGCGGCCTGATCGCCGACAGGGGTTTTGGGGATCCCTATGGCGGACGGGTCCAGCCGGGGTGGCTTCTCATCGCCCGCTCCGGCCAGAACTACGGTCTGGTGGGCCAGATGGCACTCGCGACTGAAGCACACCGGAACAAGGTCATTTCCGACCACGTCATTCGCCTGGCTCCGGGGGAAGATCCGACACTACGCGTGGGCTACGTGATGGTCGCTTTGACCCACCCAACTCTCGGGCGCCCGCTAATGAAGGCCCTTCCTACCGGCTCGAGCATTCCCAGTATCGACTATGAAGACGTGCTCGACTTGGACATTGTCAGGTTGCAAGAAGAGACGGAGGGCATGCTCGCCGACATGGTGGAACGCGCCTGCGGACTGCGGGCGGAGGCGGACGCGATCGAGAATGCGCTGGGAGAGCTGGCCGACGCCGTAATCGTCGGCGAAGTGGCTGCCGAAGGCTGAGGCTCCCGTTTCGACCCGGCCAGACCCCTCTTTCGCACAACCTTTCGACACAGGTGCGCGGAAACCCTGTGTCGAAACCTGCAATCCGTGGGTCAAAACATCCGCCGCCGGCCTATCCCGGCAGCCCCGAACCAGCATCATCACCGCGACACGAAAAACCCTTGGCCGTCCCCATCCCGTCCCCGGCAGTGCCGACGACTTCCAATGTGTCAGGATAAGTTGTTGAGAAGGTTGGTGATCCCGACTGGATTCGAACCAGTGACCCTCAGATTAGGAATCTGATGCTCTATCCTGCTGAGCTACGGGACCGACCGCGCGCAACCTAGTCGAAGGCGCAGGGTTCGCCAAGTCTGCTTGCGTCGCTCTCGTGCGGCGATGTTGCGGATCAGCGGACCTTGGGATCGGCCTGGGCGACGAGGAGCGCCGTACCCTGGCGGACCGTCACGGCGATCGGCCCCAGCGCTTCGTTCGACTGTGTGAGGATCGAGTGGAATGGCAGGTCGACAGCGTCGAGCGGCCATTTCGCGCCGGAGATCGTCAAGCCGAAAAGATCCGAGAATTTCAGGATCGAGAACTGCGTGCCGGGCGCAAGATCGAAGGCGCGACGGTCCGGTCCCAGCGGCCAGGCGCGTTCGATGCCGTCGAACAACTCCACGTCGATGCCGCGGGCGGCATAGCGCAGGGCGAGGATCAGATGTGCGAAGGCGTGGTCGCTGCGCGGGCCACCGAGCGCGCCGATCAGCAACAGGCCGGTCGCGCCCCGCGTCAGCGCCGCCTCGATGGCGATCTCGCCGTCGGTCATCGCCTTGTCGCGAGGGTAGGGTTCGCGGGGCAGGCTGGTCAGTTCGATCGCCGGCCGCGGCGGGCTGGAATCGAAATCGCCGACCCAGAGTTCCGGCGTCACCTGCAGCTCAGCGGCATGGCGCAGGCCGTCATCCGCGGCGATGACCCGCGTGCCCTTCACCGCATTGATCAGCGCAGGGGTAGGGGCGATATGGCCGGCAAGGAGAATGGAAAAGCGCGACATCGCGGCTCGCCTACAGCATCGGGCCGCAAACGCCAATCGGCTGCTTCGACATCACAACCGGATCGCCTGCGTGGGCATGGCCTATTCGCCACGCCGGCGCGCAGCCTGGCAGTCCGAGGTGAGGGCTTGATATCAGGGAGAGCTGCCCCTTGGCGCCAGAGGCGCGGCTGCCCTTGCCGGCAAGCGACGTGACCTCTAAGTCTTTCCGTGCTCACACGGGGTGCCTTCGGGCTGAGAGGCGCATGCCGACCCGTCGAACCTGATCCGGCTCATACCGGCGGAGGGATGCGGGCGTCGGCGGGTGTCTCGCGGATGCTTTCGTTTCGAAGGCCGCCGTCTCGAAAGGCACCACCATGGCCCGACCTGTCTCCTCCTCGCCTCTGTCCATTCGCCATCTCGGCGTTTGCGCGGCCGCCCTTTTGGCCGGTGCGAGCAGCGCGGTCGCCCAGGCCGACAAGCCGGTGCTCACCGTCTATACCTATGAGAGTTTCACGCCCGAATGGGGGCCGGGCCCGAAGATCGAGGCGGGCTTTGAAGAGGTGTGCGCCTGCGACCTGCAGTTCGTCGGTCTCGAGGACGGCGTCGCGATCCTCAATCGTCTCAAGCTCGAAGGCCCCTCGACCGAAGCCGACGTCGTCCTCGGCCTGACGACGGATCTCATCCCCGAAGCCAAGGCGACCGGCATGTTCGCGCCGAGCGGGGCGGACCTCTCGGGGCTCAACGTGCCGACCGGCTTCTCGGACGACATCTTCGTCCCCTACGACTATTCCTATCTCGCCTTCGTCTACGACAGCGAGGCGATTGCCGAACCACCGGCGAGCCTCGACGATCTGGTCAATGGCGATCCCGAGGTGAAGATCGCCATCGAGGACGCGCGGACCTCGACGCCCGGCCTCGGCATGATGCTTTGGATGAAGAAGATCTATGGCGACGAGGCCGCTGCCAAATGGGAGCAGCTGTCGAAGCGCATCCTGACCGTGACGCCGGGCTGGAGCGAGGCCTATGGCCTGTTCACCAGCGGCGAGGTGCCGATGGTTCTCAGCTACACGACATCGCCCGCCTACCACATGATCGAGGAAGACACCGACCGCTATCAGGCCGCGGCCTTCGCGGAGGGCCACTACCTGCAGATCGAGGTGGCGGCGATGCTGAAGACGACCGAGACAGCCGAACTGGCGACGCGCTTCCTCGACTACATGCTGACCGCCGAGGTGCAGTCGCTGATCCCCACCACCAACTGGACGTTGCCGGTCGCGGACGGCATCGATCTGCCCGAGGCGTTCGGTCGCCTGGTGCAGGTGGAGACGCCGCTGATGATCGATCCGGAAACGGTGGCGGCGAACCGCAAGGCGTGGACGCAGGAATGGCTCGAAGCGATCGGCCGCTGACGATCGAGTGCGCGTCCCGGTGAGGCATTCATGACCGGTGCTGCGGATCGTGCCTGGCGGATCGGCCTCGGCCTCGGCGCTGCAAGCATCCTCGTCGGCTTCCTGGCCGGCGCCTTCGTCGTGCTTCTCTTTGCGACGGGTGCCGCGCCCGATTTCCGGGCGGTCGCCGGTGATCGCTATCTCCTCGGCGTCGTCCTGTTCACCCTCGAGCAGGCGGTGCTGTCGACCCTTCTTTCGGTGGTGGGGGCCATCCCGCTGGCGCTGGCACTGCATCGTGCCCGCTTTCCCGGTCGCCGTGCGGTGCTGCGCCTGTTCCTCCTGCCGCAGGTGCTGCCCGTGCTGGTCGGCGCGCTGGCGATCCTCACCATCTGGGGTCGCAACGGCCTCGTCTCGGACGCTCTTGCGGCGATCGGACTGGCGCGGCTCGACATCTATGGTCTCTCCGGCATCCTGATCGCCCATGTCTTCTTCAACCTGCCGCTGGCCGCCCGGCTGATGCTGGCCGGGCTCGACCGCGTGCCGGCCGAAAGCTGGAAGCTCGCCGGGCAATTGTCGCTGAGCCCGCTGGCCACGTTCCGGCTTGTCGAATGGCCGGCCCTGCGCGGTGCACTGCCGGCGGCCGCGAGCCTGATCTTCATGCTCTGCGTCACCAGCTTCACTCTCGTGCTGGTGCTGGGGGGCGGGCCCGGCGCCACGACGCTGGAAGTCGCGATCTACCAGTCGCTGCGCTACGATTTCGATCCCGGCCGTGCGATCACGCTGTCGCTCGTCCAGATCGGCCTGACGGCGATCGTCCTGTGGCTTGCGACCCGGCTTGGCGGCGATGTCGCCGCCGGTTTCGGCCTGGGCGGCCGCGCGCTGCGCTATGATCGCCGCAGTCCTGCTCGGGCCGCGGTGGACGCGCTCGTGCTGCTCCTCGGCATCGGCTTCGTCCTGGCGCCCTTCGTTGCGGTAGTGGTGCGCGGCCTGGAAGCGGATCTGGCGCGATTGCTGGCTGATCCGGCGGTCCATCGTGCGGCGATCACCAGCATCGTCATTGCGACGACTGCCGCGCTTCTTGCGATGACCGTCTCCCTGGCCATCGTCCTCGCCACCGAGGCGCTGCGCAACGCGCTGGCGGACCGGCTGACCCGACGCAGGCAGGCGCTTGGCAACGGTTTGGAGACGACGGCCAGTCTCGTGCTCGTCGTTCCCCCCATCGTGGTCGGGGCCGGCTGGTTCCTGGCGCTGCGGCAGGTCACCGACGTCTTTGCCGCCGCGCCCTATGTCGTGGTTGCCACCAACGCGGCGATGGCCGTGCCTTTCATCGTGCGCATCGTCGGGCCGGCGCTGGCGGCAGCCAACCAGGCGACCGGCCGGCTGGCCGACAGCCTCGGCCTTGCAGGCCTGTCGCGGCTGCGGGTCGTGGACTGGCCGGTCCTGCGCGCGCCTGTCGCCCTCGGCTTTGCCTTCGCGCTGGCGATCTCGCTCGGCGATCTTGGCGCCATCGCCCTGTTCGGCAGCCAGGACCTGGTGACCTTGCCCTATCTTCTGCTGCAGCGAATGGGCAGCTATCGCACGGCCGACGCGGCCGGGCTGGCGCTGCTCCTCGGCATCCTGTGCCTGTCGCTGATGGCGCTGGCCGAGCGCGGACTTGCACGAAGGGACCATCCGGCATGAAGAAGGCTCTCGTCCTCGACGATGTCCGCTTTGCCCATGGCGGCAGCGAGATGCGCTTCGATCTTGCGGTGGAAGCCGGCGAATGGCTGGCGGTCATCGGTCCGAGCGGCGCGGGCAAGTCGACGCTGCTCGACCTCGTGGCGGGGTTCGCTGCGCCCTCCGCCGGCACGATCGCCATCGACGGGCGCGCGATGGCTGGTGTCGCACCGGCGGAACGCCCGCTCAGCATCGTCTTCCAGGACAACAACCTGTTTCCCCATCTCGACGTCTTCCGCAATGTCGCCCTTGGCATCGCCCCCGATCTGCGGGTGGCTGCGGCGGACAGACGCCGCGTCGAGGCGGCTCTCGACGCGGTCGGGCTGGCGGGCTTCGCCACGCGGCGTCCGGCCGAGATGTCGGGCGGCGAAAGGCAACGGGTGGCCTTGGCGCGGGTCTTCCTGCGTGACCGGCCGCTCCTCCTTCTCGACGAGCCTTTCGCCGCGCTCGGTCCTGCCCTGCGCCGCGAGATGCTGGCGATCCTGACCGAATTGCGGGCGGGGCGCGAGGTGCCGCCGGCGATCGTCATGGTCACGCACCATCCCGAGGACGCAGTCGGTCACGCCGACCGGACGGCGTTTCTAGACGCTGGCGAGATCGCGGCGATCGGGCCGACGCGTACACTGTTGGCCGGAGACGGCGATCCGCGGGTGGCGCGCTATCTCGGCACGGTTGCCGCACGGGAACGACCTTGACTCGGACGGACAAGGGACCGGCCGGCTAACTTCGCGACTGACGTATTTCCGGCGGATTTTCCCGATAGCGGACAAGTGAAGGCACGAGGCAAAGCGGCGGCGCTTTTTCGAAATCTGTTGCTGATCGATCCTAACCCGTGTGACAGCGGTTCGGATAAGCCTTGAGTCTCGGGAAGCGAAGCGGTTCTGTGGGGGCGACGATCGCAGCGATGGCAATGAACTCCGGTCCTGGTCGTGCGGGACGCCTTGTGCGCCGCATGATCGGCGGTGTCACGCTCGGCGCGTTGCTGGCGACCGGCGCCTGCACCACGATCGAAGCGGGGCTGGATGGCCTCTCGCCTGCCAGTAGCAGTGTGCAGGCAGGTTATGCCGCGACGCGTCGTCCGATCACCTTCGAGAACGTCCAGCGCAGCGATCCGCAATCGGTCATCGGACGCTCCCAGCACCCCAAGATCCTGGCGGCCTATGGCGGCGCCTATTCCGATCCCAAGCTGGAGCGCACGCTGGCCACCATCGTCGGCAAGCTGGCTGCCCAGACAGACGATCCGAACCGCGCCTACCGCATCACCATCCTGAATTCGCCCAACGTCAACGCCTTCGCGCTGCCGGGCGGCTACGTCTACATCACCCGTGGTCTCGTCGCCCTTGCCAACGACTCGGCCGAGGTTGCTGCGGTGATCGGCCACGAGATGGCGCATATCACGGCCAATCACGGCATCGAGCGTCAGCAGCGCGAGCAGGCCGCCGAGATCGCCAGCCGGGTTGTCAGCGAAGTTCTGGCGGGCGAGCCGGCAGGGCAGGTCGCCCTGGCGCGCGGCAAGCTGAGCCTTGCCCAGTTCTCGCGCCAGCAGGAACTGCAGGCCGACGTTCTCGGCATTCGCCATATCGCCAAGGCCGGTTTCGATCCGTTCGCCGCAGCACGCTTCCTGCAGGCGATGGATTCCTATGCCAAGATCCGTACGGCCTTCCAGGCCGGCGATCCCGAGCTGGACTTCCTCGCTTCGCATCCGTCGGCCCCGCAGCGTATCGATCTCGCCAACCGCCATGCGCGCGAATACGGCCAGCCGGGCACGGGCACGACCGATCGTGATCGCTATCTGGCGGGAATCGACGGCATGCTGTTCGGTGATTCCGCCGTCGAGGGCTATGTCCGCGAGCAGCGCTTCTATCACCCCGGTCTCGGCATCACCTTCGAAGTGCCGAAGGGCTTCGTCATCGACAACACCGCCGAGGCCGTGCTGGCGAGCGGCCCCAACGACACCGCGATCCGGTTTGACGGCGTTGCATTGCCCAAGACCACCGGCCTCGTCGACTACGTCAACAGTGGCTGGATCGGCGGTCTCGACCCGTCGAGCATCCGCGCCTTCAAGATCGGCAATCTCGATGCGGTGTCGGCCCGGGCCGAGGGCGGGGAGTATGTCTTCGACGTCACCGTGGTGCGGGTCGGCGGACAGGTCTATCGCTTCCTGACGGCCGTGCAGGCAAGTTCCGCCGGCACGGCGGCCGGGATCGCGGGGAAGGTCGCGAACTCATTCCGGCTTCTCTCGACGGCGGAGAAGGAGAGCCTGAAGCCGCTGCGTATCCGGATCGTCACTGCGTCGGCCGGCGACAGCACGGCATCGCTAGCCTCCCGCATGGTTGGAGTGGAGGGCAAGACGGCCATGTTCCGGCTGCTCAACGATCTCGATGCGAACGAGAGCGTGAAGCCCGGCACGCGGTACAAGATCGTGGCCGAGTAGCTGGTCGGCCACGAGGCGCCAGACTGTGATCCAACGAAAAAGGGGCGCCCGATCGGGAGCCCCTTTTTCGTTCGAGGTGATGCTGGCGATCAGCTCACATAGGCACTGCGGTCGGCGTTGGTCTCGAGCAGGGCGGCGCGCAGCTTTTCCAGCGCACGGGTCTCGATCTGGCGCACCCGCTCCTTGGAGATGCCGAGCTTGGTACCCAGCGCTTCCAGGGTGGCACCGTCGTCCTGCAGGCGGCGCTCGCGGATGATCTTCAACTCGCGCTCGGACAGTACGTCGAGGGCGCTGTGCAGCCAGGTGACGCGACGCTCGTCGTCGATCGACACGGAGACCATCTCGTCCGGCAGGGGCGAGTTCGACACGAGAAAATCCTGTCGGTCGGCGCTGCCGGATTCGTCCTCCATCAGGGGGGCGTTGAGAGAGGAATCGGGGCCGGACAGCCGCGAGTCCATAAGCGCCACGTCGCCCTCCGACACCTTCAGTGCCGTTGCAATTTCCTTGTACATGGCGCTGCCGGTGACACCGCCGTCGGCGCCCTGGCTGAGCCGTGCCCGCAGACGGCGCAGATTGAAGAAGAGAGCCTTCTGAGCCGAAGAGGTGCCGCCGCGAACAATCGACCAGTTGCGCAGGATGTAGTCCTGGATCGACGCCCGGATCCACCACGTCGCATAGGTGGAGAAGCGCACTTCCCGCTCCGGCTCGAACCGGGCCGCCGCCTCGAGAAGACCGACATGGCCTTCCTGGATGAGGTCGTTCATGGCGAGGCCGAAATGGCGGAACTTGGCGGCCATCGAGATGACGAGGCGCATATGGGCGGAGGTGATCTTGTGAAGGGCTTCCTGGTCGCGCTTTTCCTTCCAGCGCACCGCCAGTTCGTACTCTTCTTCGCGCTGCAGGTACGGGGCGGACATGGCCGCGCGGATCAGCGTACGGCGAGCGGACTGTGACTTCATCGGTTACCCTCCGGTCAAGCTTATGAGGCGCTGTGGCCTACCGAGCGAGGCTGCTTGCGGGTTCACGCGTCGGTGTTCATGAAACACGGACTGGCCGCAAACGTTCCCGGAGGGGAAAACTTTTTTGGCTTAGGTAGCGGGGGTGCCGTATTCGGCAAGGGAACCGGGCCTATGGCGACCGGCGCGCAAAATTGCGCAAAGGCGATCATGATCGCCGTGCGCTGAGCCTATGCCAGTTTGCGCGCAGAGGCAACGATGGCGCTCGGGGCCCTGCGCCACAAGAAAGGCCGGCGCACCTTGCGGTGGCCGGCCCGGCTTCGTCCGTGGACGATAGGTAGGTTCGAAGGTGGCCTCAGGCCGCCTTTTCCTGCTCGTCGGTCTCTCCGCTGGCAGCGGCCGGTGCATCGGCCTCGCCTTCGGCTTCCGCTTCTTCCTCGCCCTTGGCGACGCGCTTCGGACCCTTGTTGAGGTTGAGCTCGATCAGCTGCACGGCCTCGGTCTCGGAGACCTCGTTGACGGCCGCGAGTTCGCGGGCCATGCGGCCGAGCGCGGCTTCGTAGAGCTGGCGTTCGGAATAGGACTGCTCGGGCTGGCTGTCGGCGCGATAGAGGTCGCGGACCACTTCGGCGATCTGGATCAGGTCGCCCGAATTGATCTTGGCATCGTATTCCTGGGCGCGGCGGCTCCACATGGTCTTCTTCACGCGGGCGCGGCCCTGCACGACCTTCAGCGAACGCTCGACGAAGTCCGTTTCAGAGAGTTTGCGCATGCCGACGGCTTCGGCCTTGGCGACCGGGACCTTCAAGCGCATCTTGTCTTTCTCGAAGTCGATGACGAAGAGCTCGAGCTTCATGCCCGCTACTTCCTGCTCCTCGATCGCTACGATCTGGCCGACGCCATGAGCCGGATAGACGATGCTCTCTCCGGTCTTGAAACCCTGGCGGTTGGAAGCCTTCTTCTGACTGCTCATACGCTTTTTTAAACTCCCTGTTGTGCCTGGCCGCGGCAGCCGCTAGACACGGGTGGCGGCGCAGGCGCCGCCGTTTGCTTGGGGCCCGGTGGTACTTGCCGGACCGCAGTCGATCGGTGTAATCGCCTCCCGTGTTCCCGCATGAGCGCCGCATGGACCGAGCGGTCGCAAGCGGACGGACATTCTTCTCGGTAGGGGAAGCATCCTTTTCGGACAGGCCCGAGAGCGCTGGACGGCGTCAAGAGCTGGCCATGAGGCCGACTGTGTGACGACCCTACACCAATCTGACGAAAAATTCAAGGTTTCTGCCACTTAGGCGGTCGTTCGTCGCGGCGCAGCATCCACGCGGCGCGATTCGCGCCCTGCCACCTCGCGCGGGTTTCCATCCGCCTGTACGCAACTCGGCGGTTGACGAAGCGGTGCGGCCTTCAGTTCCCCTTCTGCGAACCCGGCACCATGTGCACCTCCTGACGAAAGTGCAGGTACTGCGGATCGAAGTCGCCGACATGGGCGAAGGCGGACCAGTCCTTGATCGTCATGCGGGAACGCTCCCGCTCGATCAGGTTCTCGGCCTTGAATTCCTGCAGCACCCGGTTCACCGTCACGACGGTGAGGCCAAGCGCATCGGCCAGTTCGTGCTGGGTCAGCGGCAGATGATAGACGAGGTCCGGCGCAAGCTGCACCGCCCGCAGCCGTACCGCGAGTTCGCAGAGAAGATGCGCGGTGCGGCTCTTGCCGGACAGGCGGCCGAGCCCGACGATCCATTCACGGAAGATCGCGCCGTCGATCAGCGTTTCAAGCCACAGGGCGGCGGCGACATTGGGGCGCTCTCGGCAGAGGTTCCAGACGGCCTTGTGAGACACGAACCCCACGCGCGATGGGGTGGTGGCTGCAAAACTGTGGTCCATCCGGCGGATATGCAGGCTGTGCAGATCCGGAATATCACCTGGGACGTTGAAGGCGATGATCTGCCGGCGGCCATCGCGAATGTTGCGATAGCGATAGGTGAAGCCTTCGATGAGGATACAGCAATGGGAGACCGTCTCGCCCTCGCTGACGATATCCGTGTCGGCAGCGACGTCACGAACGGCGATGGGCAGGGCCGACAGCGCTGCGCGGTCCTCGTCGGTCAACTCCGCGATCATGTCGAGGCGGGTGATCAGCTTTCGATGGGCGTCAGTCGCCAATGCACATCCTTCCATTCCGTCGAGAGTGAAGACGATGGCATTCCGTGCCACAGTCCCATTCTGCTTGACCGACACCTTCGGCATGACAGGCAAATGGTTTGCCTGCAAGACACGCCGCCCGCTGCCTGGGATGGTTGCATCATGCAATGGTGATGACGTGCGATCTACCCGTCTGGAGTAGGCAAATTGTTGCCCGGATACCGGACATTAACCGTTTCGAACAAAATTGCCGGCATAGTCGAACGAGTTCAATGATCCGATTGACCGAGCGCTGTGGCCCATCTTGACCTCATCCTAGTGCTGCTGAACGGGCTTGGCCTGATGGCGCTGATCGCTCTGGCGTTCGGTACCATCGAGCGCCTGATGTCGGACCCGGCGCTGAAGCGGTGGCTGCATGCGCCTGTGTTCGCGATGGGCACCGTCGCTTCGATGCTCTCTCCGGCGCATCTCGCCGACGGCATCATCGTCGATACGCGCTGCGTCATCGTCGCCTTGGCAGGAGCGTTCGTCGGCTGGCCCGCGGCGCTGGTGGCAGGTCTCGCCGGCGCGATCTACCGGATGGGGCTAGGCGGTGCCGGTGCGCCCGTCGGCGTCGCCACGATCGTGCTGGCCGCCGGCGTTGGGCTGATCTGGGGCCAACTGTACCGGCACGGCCAGACCGCGCGGCGTCGTCATCTCGTCGTGCTCGGCCTGTTCGTATCGGCTCATATCGGGCTGTTCGTCCTGCTGCCGTTGCCGGATCCGCTGGGTTTCACCCTGAACTTGATTCCCTTCGTGGTGCCGACCTATGTCGCGGGCGTCTTCGTGATGGGGTCGATGATGCAGCGGGAGACCCGCATGATGCGGCGCGAACAGAGCCTCGAGGTGGATGCCTTCACCGATGCCCTGACCGGCCTGGCGAACCGTCGGGCATACGACGCGCTGATCGCGGAGGAACTGGCACAAGGACGCGGCGCCGATATCGGCGTGTCGCTGCTCGTCGTGGATTTCGATCATTTCAAGCAGGTCAACGATACTTACGGACACGAGACCGGCGACGAGGCGTTGAAGGCCGTCAGCCGCATCCTGCGGGCCTGCGTACGCGAAGGCGACTATGTCTGCCGCCATGGCGGCGAGGAATTCACCGTGATCCTGCCGCAGACCGGACTGCCGCAAGGCCGGCGCACGGCCGAGCGCATCCGGCACGCCATCGAGACGGCATCGCTGATCGCCGGCGACCAGAACCTGTCGCTGACGGTCAGCATCGGCGTTGCCGGAGCGCCGCAGCATGGCGACGATCCGAACACGCTGTATCGTTGCGCCGATGCGGCGCTCTACGAAGCCAAGAGCGCAGGCCGCGACCAGGTGGTTGTGTATGGGCGCCCCCAACTGCGCGAGATCGTGTCGCTCGACGAGAGAGAGGACCTGGCGCTCGCCAGCTGACGCATTCTCCTGCCGATAACGGCCTGAAGAAAGGCGGCGCCCCTTAGCTTCGGGCGAGGGCGGCCTCGGCGAGGCGCTGCCAGTAGCTGGCGCCGAAGACGAGAGCGTCGTCGGCGAAGTCATAGCTGGCGTTGTGCAGGCTGGCGCTGTCACCATTGCCGATGAAAACGTAGGCTCCGGGACATTTCTCCAGCATGTAGGAAAAATCCTCGCCGGCCATCAACGGCGGCGCCGCTGCATCCACCGCATCGGCCCCGGCGATGTCGGCGGCGATCCCGGCGCAGAACTCGGCCTCCGCCGGGTCGTTGATGGTGATCGGGTAATTGCGATCGTAGTCGACCCGCACATGCGCGCCATGGGCGGTGGCGATCCCCTGCGCGATCTCGCGGATCCGGGCTTCGGCCAGTTCCCGCAGTTCGAGCGACAGGGCCCGTACCGTTCCCGACACGACGGCCTCGTCCGGGATCACATTGTGGGCGAAGCCGGCATGGAACTGGGTGACGGAGACGACCAAGGACTGCAGCGGATCGGCATTGCGCGCGACGATCGCCTGCAGCCCCTGAACGATGGCCGCGCCCACCATGATCGGATCGACCGTGCGATGGGGCAGAGCGGCATGGCCGCCGCGCCCCTCGACGGTGATCGCGAATTCGTCCGTCGAGGCCATGATCGGGCCGCCCCGCATGCCGAACCGGCCGACCGGCATGCCCGGCAGATTGTGCATACCGTAGACGCGGCTGAGCGGCAGCCGCTCGAACAGCCCGTCATCGATCATTGCCTTGGCCCCGGCGCCGCCTTCCTCTGCAGGCTGGAAGATCAGCGCCACGGTTCCGTCGAAGGCGCGTGTCTCGCAAAGGCTGCGGCCGGCGGCGAGCAGCATCGTCGTATGGCCGTCATGGCCGCAGGCATGCATCATGCCGGGCACCTTGGACGCGTAGGCGACGCCTGTCTCCTCGGTGATCTGCAGCGCGTCCATGTCGGCACGAAGGCCGATCATCGGCCCGCCCGCACCGCTTCGGCCATGCACCAGACCCACGACACCCGTCCGGCCCATTCCGGTGATCACCTCGTCGCAGCCGAAGTCGCGCAGCTTGCCGGCAACGAACGCCGCGGTCTCGTGGACCTCGTAGAGCAGTTCGGGACGCTGGTGCAGGTGCTGGCGCCAGCCGGCGATCTCCGGTTGGGCATCCGCGATTCGGTTGTTGACAGGCATGGGCGACTTTCCGACTCTCTGGTTCGGACCTACAAGGGAATGTGAGGTCGATGCGTCAACCCGGCATTGCCATGCTTGGGACACAGCCCAAGGTTAGGCGCCCGTCTGCTTATCGGATCGACGAAAAACGGCAGCCTGACCGCAATCAATGAAGGAATCCAGCGTGAAGACGCGCGCGTCCCGACCATTTCCCGTTTTTCCCCTCGTTTGCCTTCTGGCGCTTGTTCTCGCTGTCGTGCCCCTGGCCGGCGGGGCCGCGCTGGCCCAGGCAGCGAAGGTCGACGCAGCCGCGACGGATACGGCGCCGCCGATGGCCTCGATCGTCGTGGACGTGGCGACGGGCAAGGTCCTGTCGCAGCAGCATGCGTCCGAACGGCGCTATCCGGCTTCGACAACGAAGCTGATGACGGCCTATCTGGCCCTGAAGGCGCTTCGCGAATCCCGGCTGTCGCTCGACTCGCCGGTGATCGTCACGCGCCGCTCCGCTGCTGAAGCTCCCAGCAAGATGGGGTTCAAGCCGGGCTCGGTGATCCGTCTGGACTTCGCTCTGCGGATGATGCTCGTGAAGTCGGCCAACGACATTGCCTATGCCATCGGCGAGACGGTCGGTGGATCGATGGAAGAGTTCGTCACGATGATGAACGATGCCGCCGCGCAACTCGGCATGCAGGACACCCGTTTCATCAACGCCAATGGCCTGCCGGGGGAAGGGCAACACACCTCCGCCAAGGATCTCGCCATTCTGGGCGTTGCGATCCGCCGCGAATTTCCGGCTTTCGCCGATTATTTCGGTACGGAGGCGATCTCCAACGGCACGGCGATCCTGAACAACGGCAACAAGTTGCTCGGTCGCTTCGAGGGCGCCGATGGCATGAAGACTGGTTACATCTGTGCCTCGGGCTTCAACCTCGTGTCGTCCGCGACCCGCAACGGCCGCACGCTCGTGGCCGTGGTGATCGGCGCGAACGGTACCATTCCACGCGAACGGCTGTCGGCCGAAATCCTCGAGGCGGGCTTTGCAACCGATCCCGCCTCCGTCGACATCCGGGTGGACGAGTTGCCGGTTGCATCCAGCACCGAGCCGCTGGATGTCTCCGATTACATCTGCTCGGCAGAAGGTCGTACGGCGCGGGCCAACGAGCGCGTGGAGGAACGCGACCGCGAGGAAACCTTCGGCTCGCCCTACCTGCGTGATCTCGACCGCTCGCCGGTGGTCTTCCGGGTCAGCCTCGGTGGCGCCGCCGGCAACGCGATCGCAGAACCCGGCATCTCGATCATCTCCGCCTATGGCATTCCGCTGCCGACCCCACGCCCCGACTATACGCCGGCGCCGGCCGCCGAAGTCGATGCGACGCCGCAAGTGCCGGCACCGACCGATGCGCCCGTGCCGGCGGCACCCTCCGGGGAGGCAGTCGAGACGGAGGAAAAGGAAGTGGTCGTCGAAGCCACCGGCTCGGGGGATGTCGACGGGCCGAGCACGGATCTGGGGATCGATCGAGACGGCAAGACCTCACGGCTCGCCATCCGGCGCGACGACGCTGGCGATTTGCGCAAGGCGACGACGGCGCCGGTGCCAAGCGCCGCAGAACGGCCGGCAAACTGACCCGGGCCCCGATCCGACTCACCGTCCTGACCGGCTTCCTCGGTTCCGGCAAGACGACGCTGCTCAACCGCCTGCTTTCCGAGCCGGCGGTCACGAACACGGCCGTCGTGGTCAACGAATTCGGCGAGGCGGGCATCGACCAGCTTCTGATCGAGACCGCGTCCAGCGATGGTGTGATCGAACTGTCGGACGGTTGCCTGTGCTGCAGCGTGCGCGGCGAACTCGTCGAGACTCTCATCGAACTGGCGGAGCGCCCCCGGTCCGGCGGCGAGCCGCCTCTCGAACGGGTGGTCGTCGAGACGACGGGGCTTGCGGACCCGGCACCGATTCTGGCGTCGCTGATGACGCAGCCGGCGCTCCTTGAGGCTTACGTCCTCGATGGCGTGATCGCAGTCGTGGATTGCCTTGCCGGGAGCCGCAATCTTGCCGAGCGCAGCGAAGCACGCCGGCAGGTCGCCATTGCCGACCGCGTCGTCGTTGCCAAGGCCGACCTTGCCGACCAGGGTGCGCGTTCCGCGCTCGATGAAGCCGTGCGGCGCCTAAATTCCGGAGCCGGGCTTATCGAGGCCGGCGATGGCCTGCCCCTGGCCGACCGGCTCTTGCATTGCGGCCTCTACGATCCGGCCACCGGCGTGGTGGATGCCCGGCGCTGGCTGGGGCTCGCAGATGATGCCGGGGCCCGGTCGGAGGCAGCGAATTGCGACGGCGCGCACGCGGACCATGCACACCACGCAGGGCATCGTCACCATGGCCCAGGCCACGAACATGCGGGCGACAGCCACCACCATGGCAGTGTCCGGTCGTTTTCGCTGGTCGAAGCAAACCCGGTCGCATGGGAAGCGGTCGAGGCGTTTCTCGACCTGCTGCGCGCCACGCAGGGCGAGCATATCCTTCGGATGAAGGCGATCGTCCATCTGCGCGAAGCCCCGGATCGCCCCGTCGTCCTGCATGGTGTTCGCGAGTACCAGCATCCCCCGGCGCAACTTGCCGCCTGGCCGCGAGGGACCCGCCGCGAGACGCGCATCGTGCTCATCGGTGACGCGTTGCCCGAGACTTATGTCCGCGATCTCTTCGCCGCCTTCACCGGCGGCGCGCGCATCGACGCGCCCGATCGCACGGCATTGGAAGACAACCCCCTGGCTGTGCCGGGCTACAGCTTTCCCTGAGCGGCTTGGTCACCGGTCACCTTGCTGCGGGGGCGGCTGTGCAGGGAAGCCAAACCGGTTCGATCTTCTTTCGGAGTGGCCGCGATCCTATCTGGTGGCCGTGCCTGAAACTCCGTCCCCGCGATAAAGGTCCGACATGAGCGAGTATGCGATCGATCCCCAGATCATCGTCGATTTCTGGCGAGACGCCGGACCTGAGCGTTGGTTCGCCAAGAGCGATGCCTTCGATGCGACGATCCGGCAGCGTTTCGGCGACATCTACGAGCAGGCGGCAGCCGGCGACCGCGATGCCTGGATCGAAGAGCCGACCGGGGCTTTGGCGCTTGTCATTCTGCTGGACCAGTTTCCGCGCAACATCTTCCGCAATTCGCCGCGGGCCTTCGCCACCGATGCCAAGGCGCTGGCGATCGCCCGAACGGCGCTTGCCCGCGGCGACGACCGGATCGTGGGAGAGGATCTGAACGCCTTCCTCGCGATGCCGCTGATGCATTCGGAGAATCTCGCGGATCAGGAAGCCTGCGTGGTGTGGATGGAAACCATCGGCGGGGCGGGCAACCGCAAGGCCGCTGCCGAGCATCGCGACATCATCGCGCGTTTCGGCCGATTTCCGCACCGAAATGCCATCTTGGGGCGCCAATCCACCCCCGAAGAGCTCGAGTTTCTTGCCTCAGGGGGATTTTCCGGCTGATTCCGGGTGAAGTCCGTACTTTTTTAAAGTCCTCGGCATATGCCTTGTTAAGCCCCTCCCGCTACTTTGTAGCCGACTACGCATGATGCGTGGCCAGCGGATTAGGCAGGGGCTGCTGAAGGTGACCCATGGTAGCCAAACCCTCGATGAGTGATCTCATCGGCGGACTCCCGCCGATGGCCTCGGTCGTGCCGCTGCACGAGGGCCCGGTGAATGCGACCCCCGAACTCGATCTGACGGTTCCGTTCGGCCGAGTCTCGCGCCATTTGTCGATCTATGCACCGAATGCGGTTTTCGGCCTGATCAACGAACTGGCCCATCTGTCGCGGCGCGCGATCGAGCCCAACGTGTTCTTCGACCCGCAGTTTCTCGCACCGGCCATGCCGCGTCTCGACGACCGCAAGGTGCGTCTCATGGTCGTGCGCGACGAGAAGGGCAGCCGCAGCCGGCTTCGCCTGCTGATGCCTTTCTCGGTCGAGCGGTCGGCCTTCATTGGTGGCGTCGCGACGATCCGCGCCTGGACGCATCCCTTCGGCCCGCTGGGTACGCTGCCGGTGGACGGCGACGATCCTGCCGGCACGCTGTCGAATTTCCTGTCCACCCTGACCGCCCCCGAACTCGGCCTGCCCGACGTGCTCGTCATTCCGGACGTGCGCATCGACGGACCAATGGCGACGACACTGCTCGCCGCCGCTGCGAAAGCGGGCCTGCCGACGGCCGTCGCCAACCGCGTGTCCCGCGCAGCGCTGGTCAAGAGCGCCGATACCGTTCGGCCAAGCCCGCTGTCCGGACGCCGCCGCCGGGAACTGGCCCGCCAGACCCGTCATCTGTCGGCAACCGGCCCGGTGTCGCTGGAGACCGCCCGGCAACCCGACGACGTGCGGCTGGCGCTGGAGGATTTCTTCTCGCTCGAGGCAAGCGGATGGAAGGGCCGCGCGCGGACCGCGCTGATCATCGACCGCTACCGGTCCGCCTTCGCCCGCGAGGCGATCAACGCGCTCGCACAGGACGACCGGGTCAGGATCTATACGTTGAAGACAGGCAGTCGCCCCGTGGCGAGCCTCGTCGTGCTCGTCGATCGCGGACAGGCCTACACCTGGAAGACCGCTTATGACGAGGCTTTTGCCGCTACGTCTCCGGGCCAGCAGATCGTCGCCGCCGCGACGCGGGCATTGCTCGCCGATCCCGCCGTCGAGCGTGCCGATTCCTGCACTGTCCCCGACCATTTCGTGATGAACCGCTTCTGGCCCGATCGCATTGCGGTGGGCACGATCGTCGTTGGCTTGACCCCGGAGACCGGGGCGCGCGTCGACAAGGTTGCCCGGGGGCTGGCCTCCATGCGCCGCTCGCGCAATCTCGCGCGCATCATGCGCCAGCGCGTGCAGGGGATGCTGTCCTTCCGCTGACCGGCCTTCAGGCTGCGCTCGCCTTCGCCGCGTCCTGCGCCTCGCGCGCGGCACGATCGCGGAATTCGCGCCGCACGATCTTGCCACTTGTCGTCAGCGGCATGGCCTCGACGAAGGCGATTTCGCGCGGATATTCGTGCGCCGACAGACGCTCGCGCACATGGAGCTGGATTGCGCGGGCAAGATCCTCGCCGGGCGCGTGGCCGGCAGCGGGGACAATGTAGGCCTTCACGATCTCGGTGCGCAGCGGATCTGGCTTGCCCACGACGGCCGCCATGTGGACGGCCGGATGGGCGAGCAGGCAATTCTCCACCTCTCCCGGTCCGATCCGGTAGCCGGCAGAGGTGATGATGTCATCGTCGCGCCCGACGAATTCGACATAGCCGTCCGCGTCCATTTGTCCCTGATCGCCGGTCAGGAGCCAGTCGCCGCGAAATTTGTCGCTTGTCGCCTTGGGGTTCCGCCAGTAGCCGAGAAACATGACCGGGTCGGGCGCGGCGATCGCGATCGTGCCGGTGGCGCCGCGTGGCACTTCCTGGCCGTCGGCATCGACGATCGCCACCTTGTGGCCGGGCACCGGCTTGCCAATGGCCCCGGCGCGGGAGACGCCGAAGGCGGCCGCCGATCCCAGCACCATGTTGCACTCGGTCTGGCCGTAAAATTCATTGACGGTGACACCGAGGACATCCCGCGCCCAGGCGAATGTGTCGGCGGGCAGCGTCTCGCCGGCCGAGCCGACCGTGCGCAAATCGAGCCCGGCGAGCGCCTCAGCATTTGCCGCGCCCTTCATCATCCGCAGCGCCGTCGCCGGCAGAAACGCGTTGCGCACCTTCTGCCGGGCCATCAGCGCGAAGGCCGCGGCCGGGTCGAAGCGTTCGCGCGAATAGACGACCGGTACGCCGAGCATCAGCGACGGGAGCAGTGCGTTGAGGAGGCCGCCGGCCCAGGCCCAGTCGGCGGGCGTCCACATGCGGTCGCCGGCCTGCGGCATGTTCTCATGGTGAAAGCGCATGCCCGGCAGATGGCCGAGAAGCACCCGGTGCCCGTGCAAGGCGCCCTTCGGGGAGCCGGTTGTGCCGGAGGTGAAGATGATCATCGCCGGATCGTCCGGTGTGGTCTCGGCGATCGGTACCGCACCCGCCGCTGCGCGCTCGAGATCGCCGAGTTCGGGCAGGTCGCCTCGCGCGGCCCCGACGGTGACGATATCGGTGAGATCGGGCAGGGCCCCGGTGATCTCCTCCAGGACCGGCAGGCCGTTCGCGTCGATCACCACCAGCTTCGCGCTGCTGGCACGCAGCCGGAACTCCAGCGCCTCGGGTCCGAAACGCAGCGCCAGCGGCACGGCGATGGCGCCGAGGCGGTAGACGGCCAGATGGACGATCACCGTCTCGAAGCTCTGCGGCAGGACGATCGCCACCCGGTCGCCGCGCGTCATACCGCGCGCTGCGAAGGCCGCAGCCAGCCGCGACGAGCGCCGCGCCAACTCGCCATAGTCCATCGTCGCCGCCGGCTCGGCACCGCGATCCTCGATCAGGCAGACCCGATCCGGCGTGTCGCGGGCCCAGGCATCGGCACAGGCCTCGGCGATGTTGAACCTGGCCGGCAAGTCCCAGTGGAACCCGGAATACAGGAGGTCGTAGGGGGTGTCGGTGGTCGTCATGGCGTTCCGAGACTGTGCCGGAACATTGGTGCCCCTGGCCGGGATCGAACCAGCACTCCTTGCGGAACGCGATTTTGAGTCGCGCGCGTCTACCAATTCCGCCACAGGGGCGAACGGTTCAGATCCGTTCGTTGGCGGACTATAGCCGCGGCGCCCTTCGGGTCAATGGTCCGCGCATCGGCTTTCGCTGTCCGTTGCGTTCGCCTGCCGATCGTCCTATGCGGGCGAAAGGGCCAGCCCCGTTTTGCTTCCACGGACATCCGCCATGCTCCGCCGCCTCTATGACTGGGTCATGTCGCTTGCCGCGACCCGCCATGCCGAGCGCGGCCTGGCCGCCGTCTCCTTCATCGAAAGCTCCGTTTTCCCGATCCCCCCGGATGCGCTGCTGATTCCGATGGTCATCGCCCGGCCACGCAGCTGGGTGCGGATCGGGCTCATCTGCACCGTCGCGTCGGTGCTGGGCGCGTTTCTCGGCTATGCCATCGGCGCCCTGTTCTTCGACCTGATCGGCCAGCCCATTCTGGAGATCTATGGCAAGGCCGACGCCTTCGCCGAACTCAGCGCCCGCTACAACGCCTGGGGCGGCTGGGCCGTGCTCTTCGCCGCGCTGACGCCGTTTCCCTACAAGGTGCTGACCATCTTCTCCGGCGTTACCGGGCTGAACCTCGTCACCTTCACGATCGTCTCGATTGTCGGTCGCGGCCTCCGCTTCTTCTTCGTGGCCTGGCTGTTGCAGCGCTTCGGCGCTCCGATCCAGGGCTTCATCGAGAAGAATCTCGGGCTTCTCTTCACTCTCTTCATGATCCTCCTGTTCGGTGGCTTCGTCGCCGTTCGCTATATGATGTAACGGATGATGGCATGGCACTGACTGACCGCTTCCAGCGCCCGACCGGCTTTCGACAGACGCTGGCCTCCGGCTTCCTCCTCGCCGGGACCGCGATCACGGTCGGCACGGCGCTGCTGTTCCAGTATGTCGGCGGCTACATTCCCTGCGCGCTGTGCCTGCAGCAGCGCATTCCCTACTACGTGGCGATCCCGCTGGCGCTGATCGCCTTCGTGGCGGCTGCGGGCCGCGCACCGGCGCTCCTGACCCGGCTGCTTCTCCTGGTGATCGGCGTGATCATGCTGGTGTCGCTGTATCTCGGCGTCTTCCATGCCGGTGTCGAATGGGGCTACTGGCCCGGCCCGACGGACTGCGCTCAGGTTGGCGGCGGTGATCTGGGCGGCGGGGACCTCCTGTCGGCGATCGACGCCATCCGGCCGCCCTCCTGCGACGAAGCGGCGGGACGCTTCCTCGGCCTGTCCTTTGCCGGCTGGAACGCCATTGCTTCGGCCCTCTTTGCCGCCGTTGCGATGCGCAGCGCGGTTGCCAAGGCCGATCGCTTCGCCTGAAGCATCCGCCGGGCCTGGCGGACCGGCGCTCCCCTGAAAGCGAAGCATGTCGACGCTATTCCTCACCCTGTGGCCGCTCTTTGCCCTGATCCTGGCGGGGCTGGGCTTCCGCCGCTCCGGCTTTCCGGGCGAGGGCTTCTGGCCGGCCGCCGAGAAGCTGAACTACTTCGTGCTGTTTCCGGCACTGCTGTTTTCCAGTCTCGCCAACGCACCCCTGGCCGATCCGTCGATCCTCAAGCTGGCCGGAGCGATCTTCGCGGTGCTGGCCGCTGCGTCGCTGGTCATGCTCGCCTTGCGCCGGGTCTTCGCCTGGCCCGCCGCGCGCTACGGGCCGATCGTGCAGGGCATTACCCGGTTCAATACCTATCTCGGCCTCGCCATGGTCGCGAGCCTCCATGGTCCCGACGGGCTGGCCCGTGCTGCGGTCATCCTCGCGGTCATGGTGCCGACGGTGAACGTCCTCTCGGTGATTGCGCTGACGTCCGAACGCCATACCAGTGCGCGCGAACTGGTCATGCCGGTCCTCCGCAATCCGCTGATCCTCGCCTGTCTCGCCGGCGCGGTCGTGGCGTCGCTCGGGCTGGGCATGCCCTTCGGTATCGATCGACTGCTCGGGCTCATGGCTGCGGCCAGCCTGCCGCTCGGTCTGCTTTGCGTGGGGGCTGCGCTCAAGTTGAAGGCCGCGCGGGCCGAGACGACCATCCTGACCGCCAACAGTCTGGCCCGACTGATCGCCATGCCGCTGCTCGCCTTCGCCGTCGCCCGGCTGATGGCGCTGCCGCCCCTCGACGGCGCACTCCTGGTGATCTTCTTTGCCCTGCCGACCGCGCCGACGTCCTACGTGCTGACGACCCAGCTGAAGGGCGACGCGACACTGATGGCGGGACTGGTCACGTTGCAGACACTGCTGGCCGCCGCCAGCCTGCCGCTGGTCCTGGCCCTGCTCATCTGACCGGGTCCGCCGTGCCGCCGGCCATGTCGGCCGCGGCCATTGCCGCCGCATAACCGCCTGCCGCACCGTCGACGAAATGGACGTGGTCGCTGCGGCTTGCGGAGGGGACGAAGCAGGTCATCAGCGCTGCGGACTGACGGTGCGTTCCGGTCTGCGCAAGCCCTGCCGCGCGGGCATCACGCAGCCGCGCCTCGATCCGGTCGGCCACCGCGGCGGTGCAGTCGAGAGTCATGCGCAAGCCGTCGTCGAACTTGCGGAAATCGCTGTTGCGCGCCAGTTCCGAGCGGTATCGCGCCGGATCGAAGGCGCCGACCCGTGTGCCGGTCACGAAGCTGAGATGCGACAGCAACGTGCGGATGCCAACGGAGAGGCGGGAGGCCCAGAGCGGTAGCCCGGTCATTGCCTTTCGGACCTCCGCCTCGATGGGCAGCCCCGCTGGTGGCCAGTGCAGTTCCGGCCCCTCCGGTGGGACGGGATTGCCGTCATGGCCCCCTTCCACGCCGAGTTGCAGAATGTCGCGGGCAAGAGCCGCGAAGGCGTCGGGGGACGCCTCCGGTCTCGGCAACAGAACCACCGACAGGATGAGGTCGCGGCGCGCCGGAATCTCGGAGAAGCGGCAGGACAGGCCGGCCAGATCCGGACGAGCCGTCGCCCCGTCTTCCGGTTCGATCCGGAATGCCCCGGCCTTCATCCGTCGCTCGGCCCAGGCAAGGCCACCGCCGGCGAACATCGCATAGGACACGTCGGGCGAGGGGGCGAAGCGGGCGATCTGCACGTCATGGCCGTTGTCGCGGATGGTCGCGACCGGCACCATCGCCACCCGCAAGGACAGGCCAAAGGCGCTCTGCGCCCAGCCCGCGACGGATGCGAGCGCGGCCCTGCCGATCTCGGCCTGTGCGGCAGGCAGGGCGAAGCCGGCACCGTCGCCGCCGAAGACGAAGGGAAATTCGCGGCCGTGAAGACCGTTCGCCACCGCCGCGATCACAGCCGCCGCGACCGTGTTTACGCGCTTGTAGCCGCCCGAGCTGACGGCGTCGGTCGAGCGGACGATATCGGCGACGCCGACGACCCAGTCTGCGGGGAGCGGGCGATAGGCGCTGGCATCGCCGAGGCCGAGAATGCTGCTGGAAACGGGAAGGGACTCGTAGAAGCCAAGGTCGGTGGACGCTGTGCCGCCGTCATCTGGTCCCGTCGCGTCCATTCCGATTCCTTGCTGGTCCCCCATGGGCTTCCGCCCGTCAGGCAATCATCTAGGGTGCGGTGGCCAGAGCCGTCCACGACCGCGCGTGCAAAACCGCGTGACGGGATGTGCGCGAACGACCTGAGCAGTGGCCGTGCGTCGGCAGCGCGCCGCCGCCGGCGATCGGCCTATTCGGGATCGAGCTCGGAATCCCAGTAGAGATAGTCGAGCCAGCTCTCGTGCAGGAAATTCGGAGGGAACAACCGGCCATTGTTGTGCAGGTCGTGAACGCTCGGCTGGAAGGGGGTCTGGTGGGGGAACATCCGGGCGGCTTTCGGCATCAGGCCGCCCTTTTTCAGATTACAGGGCGAACAGGCCGCCACGACGTTTTCCCAGGTGGTCAGGCCGCCGCGCGAACGCGGAATGACGTGGTCGAAGGTGAGTTCGTGGGGCGAGCCGCAATACTGGCACTGGAAGCGGTCGCGCAGGAACACGTTGAAGCGGGTGAAGGCTGGATACCGCGCCGGCTTGATGTAGGTTTTGAGGCAGACGACCGAGGGCAGGCGCATCGAATAGGTCGGGCTGTGCACCGCGCGATCGTATTCGGCGAGGATGGTCACCCGGTCGAGAAACACCGCCTTCACCGCGTCCTGCCAGGACCAGAGGGACAGAGGATAATAGCTGAGCGGCCGGAAGTCGGCGTTCAGAACGAGGGTTGGGGATAAGTCCTGAGTAACCGCGATCGTCACAGGTAGTCTTCCTACCTCCCATCGAGAAAAACCAAGCTGGTGCGAGTATCGTGCGCCATCGTGTCGGGTTTGTGAAGCCTCGTCACGCAGGGGATGGCGGCGCCGTCCGGCCGGCATTGCAGCTCCTTGCCGGCGGACGCGACGGAAGATCTGTGGATAAATGCCGCAGCGCGTTACGTCAGCTGGCGGGCGCCGCCTCGCGCCGGGTGATCGCCGCGTAATAGGCCCAGAACAGCCGCGCTGCGACCGAGCGCCACGGCGCCCAGGGCAGGGCGAGCTCGGCCGATTGCCGGGCGGTCGGGCGTGTCTCGTGTCCGAAGGCGTCGGCGAGGGCGACCTGCAGCGCGAGGTCGCCCGAGGGGAAGATGTCGGGATGGCCGGCGCAGAAGAGGAGGTAGCATTCGGCCGTCCAGGGGCCGATGCCGCTCACCGCCACCAGCTCGGCGATCGCGGCGGCGGCCGGCGCCGTGTCCAGCCGGGTGAAGTCGAGGGCGCCGCCATGCACGGCTTCGGCGACGGCCCGCATCGTCCGCTGCTTGGGCCGCGACAGGCCGGCGTGGCGGTACGCCGCGTCGTCGGCCGCCAGGAAGGCCTGCGGATCGGCGATGTCGAACGCGCTCTCCAGCCGGGCGAAGATCGCCTCGGCGCTGGCGCGGGACACCTGCTGGGCGACGATGATGCGGGCAAGGCCCGGCAGGCCGCCGGGATTGCGGCGCAGCGGCAGCGGCCCGGCGACCGCGGCAATGGCGCCGAGCCGCGGATCCCCGCGCAGCAGCGCGGCCAGCCCCGCCGCGACATCGGCGTCGCTGCGAATGATCCCTGCCTTGCCTGGCACATCCTGCGGCCGCATGGTTTCGCCCGTCCGTCATGGTGCTTGCCAAAAGCGACCGTAGAAGTCGCGCCAGACGAGAGGAAGCCGATTCGATGCAGACCGCGCCAGCCGTTTTCCGTTTTGCCCCGAGCCCGAATGGCGAGCTGCATCTCGGCCATGCCTATTCGGTGCTGGTCAATCACCAGATGGCGCGGGAAGCGGGCGGTGAGTTCCTGCTGCGCATCGAGGATATCGACCAGGCCCGCTGCACCCGCGAATACGAACGCCAGATCGCGGACGACCTCGCCTTTCTCGGCGTCGACTGGGACGTGGCCCCGCGCCGCCAGTCGGAGCATTTTGCCGACTATGCCGCCGCGCTGGAAGCGCTGGCCGATGCCGAGCTGATCTATCCGGGCTTCATGTCGCGCGGCGAGATCCGGGCCTTTGCCCAGCGCTACGAAGACGACGAAGCCACGCCCTGGCCGCGCGATCCGGACGGGGCGCCGCTCTATCCGGCGCTCGACCGCGACCTGTCGAGCCGCCAGCGTGAGCGGAAAATGCGCGACGGCGAGCGATTTGCCTGGCGGCTGGACACGACCAAGGCGGTCGCCGGCCTCGGCACGCTGACCTTCGCGGAAACCGGCCTTGCACCTGAAGCGGGTGGCGGCGAGGTTGTGGCGCAGCCGCTGGAATGGGGCGACGTGGTGCTCGGCCGCATGGAGACGCCGACGAGCTATCACCTGTCGGTGGTGGTCGACGACGCGGTGCAGGGCGTGACCCATGTGGTGCGCGGCCGCGACCTGTTCCCGGCGACCAGCATCCACCGCCTCTTGCAGGCGCTGCTCGGCCTGCCGGTGCCGCGCTACCACCATCACGAGCTGATCCTGGGGCCGGACGGCCGCAAGCTGTCGAAAAGCGCCGGCGACACGGCGATCCGCGCCTTGCGCGAGGCCGGGCTCGGCGCCGAGGACATTCGCCGCATGGTGGGCCTGCCGGCCGCGCCGCCGGCCCATGACGTCGGCCGGTCGGCCAGACGCTCCGGCTAGTCGATCCGCGCGCGCCGACCCGCGGACATCCCGGCGCGTCGGCGGCGCCCGCGCGCCAAGGCAGGCCACGCGATTTCGTCATCCCGCCTGACGGTTCCGCCTTTCGGCGCAGCCGTGGCCCTGCTAACCAGTGGCCGATCCCCATGACAAGAAGGCCGACCCGCCCGTGCAAAGGCTGCTTCCATTCTTTCCGGTCGTCTTCGTCCTGCTCTGGTCGACCGGCTTCATCGGCGCGCGCTATGCGATGCCCTATGCCGAGCCCTTCACCTTTCTGAGCCTGCGCTATGCGCTGGCGCTGGCGATCCTCGGCACGCTGGTGGTCGCCATGCGGGCGCCCTGGCCGGGCCGCTGGCCGGCCATGCACGCGATGATCGCCGGCAGCCTGATCCACGGCGTCTATCTCGGCGGCGTGTTCTTCGCCGTCCGCCATGGCCTCAACGCCGGCATCGCGGCGCTGATCGTCGGGCTGCAGCCGATCCTGACGACGATCCTGGCCGCCAGCTTCCTCGGCGAACGGGTCCGGCCGCGCCACATCATGGGCCTCGGCCTCGGCCTTGTCGGCGTTGCGCTGGTGATCCTGCCCAAGCTCGACGGCGACGGCGCCTATGGCCTCATGACGCTCGGCCCGGTGTTCCTGTCGGCGATCGCCATCTCGGTCGGCTCGGTCTGGCAGAAGCGCTTCGTCGGCGGGGTGGACCTTCGCACCGGCACGGCCCTGCAATATCTCGGCGCCTTCGTGCCGACGCTGATCCTTGCCATGACCGTCGAGACCATGGACGTCACATGGTCGGGCGAACTGGTCTTCGCGCTGGCCTGGCTGACCATCGTCCTGTCGATCGGCGCGGTGTTCCTGCTGCTCTTCCTGATCCGCGAGGGCGCGGTCTCCTCGGTCGCCTCGCTGATGTACCTGGTGCCGGGCGTCACGGCGGTGACGGCCTGGCTCCTGTTCGGCGAGACGCTGACGGCGATCCAGCTCGCCGGGCTGGTGCTGGCCGGGGTCGGCGTCGCCGCCGCCACGCGCGGCGGGCGGGCGCGGGCGATCTCCAAGAGCGTCTGAGGCGCCCGAGACGCCCGCACAAACCGCTCCGGCCCAACCTGCCCGGAGGCTGCGACCGATCGCCGGGGCCGCCGCCCTTCGCCTCGGCGGGCGGCATGCCTATATGAGACCCGCACACCCGCAAACCGAACCGCCACAAGGGCCGGCATGTCCGACTTCCTCACCTATATCGCCCTGGCCGTCATGATCGCGACGGCCGGCGTCCTGATCGCCGGCCTGTTCAACATGATGAAGGGCGGCGACGGCAATCGCTCGCAACGGCTGATGCGCGCCCGCGTCATGCTGCAGGGCGTCGCCGTGATCCTCATCGTCGGCGTGCTGCTGCTCGCCCGCTAGCCGCTTCGCCCCATCGCCAGGCAGGAATTCCCGGTCGGGCGCGCTCGCCCCGGCCGGTGCCGCCCCAGGCTTGGCGAGTGCGCCCATGCGGCCGCGGCCTCGCGCCCGGACGGGCCGAAGGGATGGAGCAGGCAACGGGACGCCGGAGGCGAACCCCTCGACGGTTTAATGTCATGCGGTTCGCCTCCGGCATCCCGCGCGGCGTCTTGAGCAACCCTTCGGCACGGGACCCGCAAGGGCCATCCGTGGCTGCCGGCTCTTCACGCCCGAAGGCGCTCAAGCGGACCGTTCCGCAGCCCCCTCGTAATGGGGGACGGTCCGGCGGTGCGAAGGGCCGTCCGGGCCGGGGCTCCTCCGGAAGAAGCCCCGTCGCGGACGCCGCCCGCCGGCCCCCGAACGATCCCGGTGATCATTCGCGCCCGTTCCGTGGGCCAGCGGTCAGGGCAGTATGGGGGAGGGGCGAAGGGTGGGGATAAGTTTGGGGGCGTGGACCAAAGCAGAATGTTCGCTTTCCGTGCTGAACTGAGTATGCACGCCATTTAGCGGCCGTTTAGAAAATGTGCGGCCTGTAGGCGATCCATCTCAAGTCGCACCGCCCGATCTCGAAACGAACGCATTTCACACTGTAGTGAAGTCTCCCGGCTTAGTAGCTAAGATTTCTTCGCCCTCACATGACCCTTTAAAACTTTGAAAATGGCCGCTGACTTGATGGAGAAATGTTCGCCGAGGTCAGCGATACTATCGCTCGCCAGCGACTCCTGAAAAAAACGCTTGATCTGCGATTTGGTAAGATTGCCTTGATAATTCGTGATGCCACAGATGATTTCGGCCGCTTCGCGGTCTACCAGATCCTCGATTTCTGTTATATCAGTCTGAATATCAGTGAGGGTGAGAATGCGCGACACGGGAATTCCGTACTCCAAAGCGTATCTGTCGCGTTCGGACTTGCCTTGCTTGTCGCCATCGAGAAGGAAGAGAAAGTTTAGGTTCCAGCCGACATTCATTGCAGCCAACGCTCCGAATGTTCCTGCACCCATACCTGGCATCAGGGGAAGTTCAGGTACCTTAAGAAGTTTCGCAGCATACCTCAGTATGTAGTAATCTGAGCGCCCCTCCAAGACAATTGCAGACTTCCTTATGTCGAAACGGGATGGGACAACTTCGAGCCTGTCTAGGATTGGCTGGAAATAGCTTGTTTTGCTCGGATTCTTGTTGACGAATGAGCGATAAGAATTCACTTGAATATCCAGCGACTCGTCGTCGAGCGATACCCCGTCAAGGACGGATTCGCTCGGCGTGTCAGCCCGATTCGTCACGATGTAGGTTTGCTCTAACCATTTGGGTTCAATCATGTAATGGCTGTGCGTCGTGTACGCTAAAGAGTGTTCTCCCTTCGCAATCTCGGGGAAGCAGTCGATTAGCTTTTGCTGGGCTGCTGCATGTAGATTAGATGCGGGTTCGTCAAACAGGAACAACAGCGGTCGCGTTATTGATCTAGCTACGCGAAATTGTGTAAACAGCATAAATGCGAAAAACCATCGGAAGCCGAGAGAACGGTCATTCACGGCAAAGCGGCGGGTTCCATCTCGCACCTTGAACTGAATGTAGATGTCGTGCTCTTGAGTTTTTGTTACCGTACCTTTGTTATCTTCCGTTTGTCCCTCGTCCAATCCAAACGTGATCACCACCTCTTTGCCCTTAGCATCTTCACCGAAGATTTTGTTCCAGCGGCCGAAGACTGTCGAAGTGACGGTTGAGCTTGCCCGGTCCATGACATGCTGTATTTTCTCGCCATCATCAAGACCAGCCCAACTCGCCAGAAAATCTACCCATGTGGTAATTAGATCCTCGCGACGTAAGCGCCTGACGATATCCTTCTCTATAGTGTAGCCTTTCCCATCGTAATCTAAAATGTCCTGGAATACGGTTTTATAAAACTCGTCGAGCGACTTTCCGCGGCCAGTGAGGTAAATACGTTCTGGAAAATCGAAAACAAAGGTCGGAAAATAAGAGATGTCGGGAGTATGTCTGTAGATTAGATACTTGAGGGCATGCTCTTCGGATGCGCTAGGATTTCGCCATTTTCGCTGGGATTTTCCGCGCACCCAAAATGCGGTACGAAGACTAAGAGTCCGTCCGGAAAGGTCATGATGCGCGGCCAAGGCGGCGAATGAGGATCATGACCGAGGCGGCATAGAGGAAGGCGGTGGCAGAGGCGATCGTGGCCTCCGGGTCTTTCCAGAGCCGGCG